>VGFB01001360.1 GCA_016869015.1 Armatimonadota bacterium | reverse complement strand
CGCTGGCCAGGGCCCGTGGTGGCCCCGGTGTGGCGGCCGTCGCCGTTCGCCGTCGCCGTGCGAGCGCAGCGCCTCGGCCCTGCGGGCCAAGGCCCATGGACCGTCCCCGGTTGGGGGTGGCGTCTCAGGACAGGCTCTTGGTGCAGGGCGCTCGACTGTCAAGCTCCCTTCCTCGCCTCACGTCCGGCCGGGCGGTTCGCGTACGTGCTCACTGGAGCGGCCGGCTATCCCGTCAGTGATACACCCTCCCCACCCTCACCGTGATCGCCCGGGTCTGAATGCCCTTGACGTCCACGCGCGCCGTGGTCTCCCCCTCGCTCAGCGTCAGTTCCTCCCCCTCGGCCTTGAGGGGCGCGCGGCCCTGCCCCCAGGTCAGCAGCTCGCTGTTTGCGGGGCCGCGGTAGAGGATCGTCTGCCCCGCCTCGAACTCCCCGGGGAAGGCCACCGTCGCGTCTCCCAGCGTGAGGCTGACGTCTCTCAGCGGCGGCGACAGCGCGCGCAGCGCCTTGACCGGGCCGATGTGCACCGTGCTGGTCTCCTTGCCGGGGAGACCGTTGAAGTAGAAGAGCAGATAGGCCAGGTGCTCGCGGTCCAGCTCCCCGCTCTGGGGCGTGGTCAGTTCGTGGTAGCGCCACCCGGTGTAGGTCATGCCGATATAGTGGTCGTTCCAGCCGCCGGCGGCGTCCCGCAACTGCACCTTGAAGCTAGCGCCCTTCCCGTCCCCGTGCACCCAGATGCCGATCCCCGCCATCCAGGAGATGTCCACCGGCTCCGCGAACCGCTTGCCCACCGCCGACCACCCGCCCTTCTCCGCGAGCGTGCTGACCGCCGCGTACTTCGCCACCGCCTCCCCCGCGCGCGAGTGCTCCGTCGTCAGCTCCAGTTTCTGCGTGACCCCCTCCCGCACCCCGCCGTGCTTCCCCGGACCGATCACGAACTTGTCGTAGTCGTTCCCCTCGGCGCCGTAGGGCTCGAGGCTCGCGAAGTCCTCGAGCACGACGTTGTCCTCCCGGTCCCAGTTGGCGCCTGGCCGGAGCGAGCTACCGACCCGGATCTCCACCTCCAGCGCGCCGCTCTCCCCTCTCCCACTGGCGGAGGGGCTGGAAGGGAGGGTCCAGACGTTGGACGTGCCGTCGGTGTCGATGATCTGCACCGGCGGATCATACGCCGCCTCGGCGAACCGCCAGCCCTCTCCCTCACGCACGAGCCGGAAGTCACGGGCGGGCTCCCGAAGGCGCGCCTGGGTCGCCTCGTCGAACGTCCCGGCCAGCCGCAGCTCCTCGTATCGGCCGCACAGTTCCAGGAGCTCCCGCGTGCGCGGGTAGTTGTCCAGGGCCGCGACGGGGGTCGACCAACCGATCGACGAGTCGTAGCCGATCGACCGGCACAGCACGTACTCGATGTCGTCGAAGGTGAGCCGCTCCTGGCCGATCCCGTACCAGCCGATGTCCACCGGCATGAAGTTGACCTTGTACCAGTTCTCGAACGCCGGGCTGCGCTCATCCAGGAGCTGCTTGATGTCCCGATAGCCGTCCGCCGAGGCCTGACGCGGGTGCAGGTGCCAGCTGAAGTGCGAGTAGCTGCTGCCCTGCATCAGCATCGTGTCCCGCTGCTTGTACCGCCTCGCGAATTCGTGCTGCAGCTTCGCGTTGTAGTACCAGTGGTCGCCTTGCAGGCGCTCCGAGCC
>VGFB01001359.1 GCA_016869015.1 Armatimonadota bacterium | reverse complement strand
CGCGCGCGATCCCTTGTTCACCGGCGACACGTGGTTGCTGGACCTGTTCGTCCACCCCAACTACTACCCCGAAGGAGAGCGGCTGCCGGGGGCCCTCGACCTGGACTGCGGCGGGAAGGTGCAGGCCTGGTGCGACTCGCTGCAGCCGGAGAAGGCCCGGATGCTGCAGGCCGCCGGGTTCAGGCCGGAGGCCACGCTCCCGCGACAGGTCCGCCGCGGGGAGGAATGGCTCGACCTCACCGTCTACGCGCGGTAGGCAATGCAGGCCGCCGCAACCCGCGTGCCCTCAAGAGAAGCGTCGGCAGGTTCCCGATACGGGCCCGCTGCCAAGCACAACCCAGCCGTACTACCCCCCAAGCCCGTATCAGGGCACGTAAGCAAACAGCACTGGATCCAGGGGCGATGTCCTGCGCTTGCCGTGCATGGACGTGCACTGACGTGCGGAGACCCGAACATGCCAGAGGTCATGATCGCCCCTGAGGCGGCGGAGTACCTGCGGACCAGCGTGGATGCAGTGAAGCGTCTCGCTCGTCAGGGGAGGATTCCGGGCGCCAAGATCGGCCGAGGCCGGCGCTTCCGTAAGGCCGATCCGGACGAACTCTTCGTGGGGAACATGCTGGACCGCATTCTGGGGCAGGAGGCAAGGACCGTTCTCACCGACCCGGAAACGAAGTGGGCGCCGCTCGTCGAGGTGCGAGAGGAACTCGGGCTGTGAGCTACCGGGTCGAACTGCCGCCGCCGGCCCGCGGACGGTTGCCCGAGCCTCCCAAGCCGTCTCAGCGCGCGATCCTCGAACATCTCGCCGCACTCGAGAGCGACCCCCGACCCGTAACGACAGAGGAGTTGACCGGCGACCAGAAGGGCCTGCGCAAGCTCCGCGTCGGGCGCTACCGAGTCGTCTACGAGGTTACTGACGAGGAAGGCGTTGTCCGGGTGGCGACCATCGGTCACCGACGGATGGTCCATCAGGAGATGCGCCGCCTCCGGAGGTAGCAACGGCCGCGGGCAGTGCCTTGCCCGCGGCCGTTGCCGTTCGCGGTCGTTGTTCCCGTCGTTCCCCGAGCTCTCCCTCGGTTAGTTGAGCCGGTGCCCCCACATCCGCTCGAACTCGGTGCGCTCGGGCGTCCCAGCCGCGGGCACGCTCAGGAGTACGGTTGCCTTCTGCCACTTGGCGTGGCCGTCGCAGTAGGTCAAGTTCACGCCGTCGTTGTGGCGGTCAAGCGGCACGCGGTTTGTTGTGTCGGTGGCATTGGGGCCGTTGGGCCAGCACGCTCGGCAGTAGATGAGCGCTGAGGTCGAGTCGCCCATGCTGATGACCTGCGCCGGGAACTGGATGTTGGCCATCGCCAGCCCGGTGTAGACCGCCGCGGGCGGGGCGCCGGAGGCGCCGCACGTATGGATGTGGCTGTAGTTGACGCCGATCCCGTAGGGCTGGGTGGCCAGCGATGGGCAGACGAGGACCTGCGAGTTCTTGAGGTACGGCATGACTGCCTCCCACCACTCCGTTCGGCTGTCTGCACCCGCGCGGCAGGCCCGATCGGCGTACCGCACGAGGATCTCATCGTAGTCCTGTGCGTACATCATGTCACCGAGGCCGAGCTGCTTCGCGTTCGACAGACAGCTCGTCTGGCGCGCCTTCTCACGGGCGCGGGCGAAGACGGGAAACAGGATCGCCGCCAAGATCGCAAT
>VGFB01001358.1 GCA_016869015.1 Armatimonadota bacterium | reverse complement strand
TGTCCGATGCCTGAAGATGCAGACGGGCGAGGCCGTGTGGAGGAAGAGGCTGCCCTCCCTGACACGCCAGCCGGTCGTCGTGCTGGGCCATCGCGCCTTCCTGCTCGCCTCGAACGGCACGGTGCACTGTGTGGAGGCGGGATCGGGACGCGACCTGTGGACGCGACGGACCCGCGGCCGTCCCACCACCGCGGCCGTGGGGGATGAGCGGCGTCTGTACGTGGGGCTGAGCGAGGGGCTCATCGAGGCGCTGAGCGTGGAGTCCGGCCGAACGCTCTGGCGTTGGCGCGCCGGCGCCAAGCCGCTGGGGAAGCTGCTGCTTGACGAACGACATCTCTACTGCGGCACGGCGGCCGGGCGCGTTCTGGCCGTGCGGGTCAACCGGTCGGGGTGACGACGACCCTCGCCGGCGACAAGGAGCCTTCACCACATGGAGTACCGCTCGCTTGGGTCAACCGGTCTCACCGTGTCTGTGCTCGGGTTCGGGGGGATGCGCATTCCCGGCAGGCCGGAGGATGAGGTCGCGGCGCTGATCGGCGCTGCACTCGACCGGGGGGTCCGCTACATCGACACGGCCCCCGGCTACGGCAACAGCGAGGCGTTGATCGGACAGGCCGTGGCGGGGCGCGACCTCACGGGAGTGGTGTTCTCCACCAAGACCCATGTGGGCTCGGACAAGGACGCGGACGCCGTCCGCCGGCAGGCGGAGGGGTCCCTCGAGCGCCTGGGCATCCCCCGGCTCGATGTGCTGCAGATGTGGGGCATCAACACGTGGGAGATGGCCCAGCAGGTGCTCGCGCCGGGCGGGCCGTTGGCGGGCGCCCGGCGCCTGCAGGAGGAAGGCCTCGTGGGGCACGTCGGCTTCACGACTCATGCCCTCACGGCCGTCGCGCTCCGGGTGATGGACACGCGCGAGTTCGCCTCCGTCACGGGGCGCTACCACTACCTGGACGGCGTCTACGACCCCCTGCGCCGGCGCGCAATGGAGCTGGGGATGGCCTTCGTCGCGATGACGCCGCTTGGCCAGGGATGGCTGGCGCAGCCCTCAGCTGCGCTCCGGGCGGCGCTGGGGCCGGAGGACCCGGTGGCCTTCGCCCTGCGCTGGATCGCCAACCGTCCGGGGGTCGCGACGGCGATCGTCGGCATGTCGAGCCTGCCGGAGCTGGAGGCCGCCCACGCAGCCCTCGGCGGCGAGTTGACCGCCGGCGAGGACTACGAGGCGGGGGCGCAGTGGGTCATCGACCGGATGGTGGAGACCCTCGGCGCCGACTACTGCACCGGTTGCCGGCAGTGCCTGCCCTGTCCGGTGGACATCAACATCCCCGAGCTGCTGAGGCTGAACAACCTCTTGCGCGCATACGATCTGGTGGGGTGGTGCAAGGACCGTTACAAGCTCATGGGCAATGCGGACACGTGGTACCCCGGCGTGAAGGCGGACCGCTGCACGGAGTGCGGCGACTGCGAGCCCCGCTGCCCGGAGGCGCTGCCGATCATCCGCCTGCTGAGCGCGCTGCACGCGGAGCTCTTCGAGGGCGACCGCGGCCGCCTCGCAAAGAACTAACCCGGGGTCGCGTCTTTAAACTTCTGGGCTATCTGCTTGACTCAGGTTGAGGCTCCTTGGGCGGCTCAGGCGTGGCATTCCCGCCGAGGAGCTGGTTGAGCGGGACAGGATCGACGGCGACGGCCGGTTGAA
>VGFB01001357.1 GCA_016869015.1 Armatimonadota bacterium | reverse complement strand
CGCCCAGCCCATCCCGCCGGCCAGCAGCGCGAGCAGCCCCAGGTACCGCCGCGCGGGGAAGCGCACGGCCTGGAGGATGTCGTCGTGGACCTCGCGGTAGGGCGTGGCGGTCATGCCGTCCCGTAGGTCGGAGGGCTGCTCCGACGCCGTTCCTCTCCCTCCACCCGCCGGCTCAGGTAGAAGACCGCGGGCTTCGTGTTCAGCTCGCCCAAGAGCTGGTACGCCCGCCGATCCTCGGCCACAAGGCGCGCGATTCGCGTACTCGGGTCCATCAGGTCCCCGAAGGTCAGCGCCTCCGCCGGGCAGGTCTGCGCGCAGGCGGGCATGACCTCGCCGTCGCGCAGCGGGCGATCCTCCCGTCGAGCGCGCACCTCCGCCTCGCGAATGCGTTGGATGCAGAAGGTGCACTTCTCCATGACCCCGCGCGACCGCACGGTCACGTCCGGGTTCGCTTGCCAGTTCAGCGGCTCGGGCCACTCCCAGTCGAGCCAGTTGAAGCGCCGCACCTTGTAGGGGCAGTTGTTCGCGCAGTACCGCGTGCCGATGCAGCGGTTGTAGACCTGCATGTTGAGGCCCTCTTCGCTGTGGGCCGCCGCGAACACGGGACAGACGGGCTCGCACGGTGCCGCGTCGCAGTGCTGGCACATCAGCGGGAGGAACAGCACCGGCGCGGTCGGGTCGGACCAGTCGTAATATCGGTCGACGCGAATCCAGGCCATCATCCGGTGCCGTGCGAACTGCGAACTGCCGACGACGCCGATGTTGTTCTCCGCCTGGCACGCGACCGCGCACGCGCCGCACCCGGTGCAGCGGTTGAGGTCCACCGCCATCGCCCAGCGGTGGTCCCGGTGCGGATGGCCGGCCAGCATGTCCCCTTCGCGCGTGTACCCCTCCGGAAGCGGCAGGCGCAGTTCCTCGTGCTCGGGCGTCTCCCCGTCGCGCGTCACCCGCGCGAGCTCCCGGCCATGCTGGTACGGGCTGCCGTCCGCGCACGGCAAGGGCAGTGCGTGCCGGGCCTTCGCCACCGTGAGCCCGCCGCCCGGCGGCAGGGCGAACGCATTGGCGCCGACGCCCTGCGCGTAGCGCCCGTAGGCGGCATGCCCCTGTCCGAGGGGCACGGCCACCGTCCCCCTCGCCACGCCGGGCGTGATCACTACGGGCGCGGCGTAGGAAGCCCGCCCCGCAGTCACTTGCGCGGTGTCTCCCGCCTGGAGACCGGCTTGCGCTGCATCCTCGGGGTGCATCTCAACCCACGAGGACCACGCGACCTTGGTCATCGGGTCGGGGTGTTCCTGCAGCCAGCTCCGGTTCGCCCCGCGGCCGTCGAACAGGGTCGCCGAGGGATGCATGTGGAGGCGCAGCCCCGCCGACTCGTCCGGTTGGCCGAAGTCCGCAAGCCGCGGCGCCCACTCCGCGCCTGGCAACGGCTCCGGGGCGGGCGGACCCGAGCGCACACCGCGCTGGAGCAGTTCCTCGACGGGTCCCTGCCTCGCCCAGCGCGCGAACAGGTACTCCCGCAAGCCGGGCGCGCCGAACTCGCGCGGCGGGTCATGCCCCGCCGCCTGCGCCAGGGCCAGAAGCGCGTCTCCCACCGAGCGGGTGTCGTACGGCGGCCCCATCACGGGCTGCATCGCATTCAGGATGCCGGTCTGGGGCTCGTAGTCGCCCCAGCTCTCCAGCGGCGTGTGCATCG
>VGFB01001356.1 GCA_016869015.1 Armatimonadota bacterium | reverse complement strand
TGGGGCCGGGCTTGCGGAACCGACTGTCGCACGCACACGTCGATCTGACCGGGGCTGGTGTCCGGCAGCTCGAAGAGAGCGCGCGTCTCGGGGGCCCCGCCAAAGGCGGTGACCGTCGAGAGGCCGGTACAGGGCACCACCCCACCGTCGGTGAGGAGGCCGCTGCCGCCAACTCCGTATTGCGTGCAAGCCCAGTAGGCGGCTTCCGCGCACTCCGCCTCGCTCAGCCACCGCAGCCGGTCCGGGTCCTCCGGCTGCCAGCGGAGGATCACTTGGATGCGGGGTTCGCTCCAGCTGTCCAGCGCCGGGTCATGCTCCCGCACCACACCGACCTGCGCCGGAACCCAACGCCCGGGGAACAGGTCCTGCAGGGCCGAGGGAGCGCCATCGGCGTGCAGCAGGCTCGCGAGGAGAGTCGCGCCCACCTGCATCCACATCGCCACACCCCACGTCCTCGGTGTGCCGGCCGGCAGTCCGAGCGCCTTCGTCGCCGGATGGCCGACGCCCTCCGGGCCTACCGTTTCTACTTCACAAGCTCCGGCCCGTGCTCCCATCCGAAGAAGGCCCACTTCGCCGGGGCGTTGGTGGCCTTCGGCAACGCCTCCTGCGCGGCGTCCTCCGCCAGCTCGCGGCTCGCGACACCCTCGCGGGCGATCCGCAACACCAGGCCCCGATAGCGCAGCACCAGCCGGTCGAAGGCCTTCGCATCACCCTCGGCGGCCCGGCGGATCAGCGCCCTCTCCCGGTCGGAAGCCATGACTCGCGCGCCCTCCACTGTGGAGGTGGCTTCCACACGGCCCTTAGGTTCGGCGTCGGGTGAAGGTGGCCTCGGGATCGGGTCGAACTTCCGCCCGACCGGTCCGGTATTCCAGGCAATCCGTCAGGAGGCGTTCCTGTGGCCAACATCCTGTCCTGCAACCTCGGCAGCTACCGCGGGCATCTCGACGCGGCGTACGAGCATCTGCCCACCATCGGCGTGAAGCACGTGGAGTTCGGCCTGCCCGGCGCCGACGACATCCCCGCGCTGATGGCGCGGCTGCAGTCCCACGGTCTCGCGGCGACGACGGTGATCGCCGGCGCCGACATTGCCGGCGACGGCTATGCGGATGAGTGGGAGAGCATCTGCGCCCGGGCGACCGCCTTGGGCGTGAAGGTGGTCTTCACCAGCGTGTTGGCCGGGGAGAACCCGCGCGAGGCCGTCTACGCGCGCCTGCGTGCCGCGGGCGACGTCGCCGCGAAGCACGGGATTCGCATCGCGATGGAGACCCATCCGGACCTGATGACCAACGGGACCGTCGCGACCGAAACGCTCGCCGCGGTCGATCACCCGAACGTGGGGATGAACTTCGACACCGCAAACATCCTGTACTACAACGAGGGCACGACGACCGTCGCGGAACTGGAGAAGGTCGCGCCGCACGTGGTGAGCGTGCATCTGAAGGACTCGGCGGGCCTCTACAAGGCGTGGAACTTCCCGACGCTCGGCCAGGGCATCGTCGACTTCCCGCGGGTCTTTGAGACCCTCAACGGGATCGGCTTCTACGGCCCCTTCACGATGGAGCTTGAGGGCATCGAGGGACAGCGCTTCACCGCCGAGGAGGCTTGCGCCGACGTGGCCGCCTCCGTCGCCTACCTCCGCAGTATCGCGGAGTTCGAGTAGCCTCCGGGCACGTTACGGGCCGGCTCGCGAGAGCC
>VGFB01001355.1 GCA_016869015.1 Armatimonadota bacterium | reverse complement strand
TGGCGTTCGATTGACGGGAGGACCCCAATGGAGAAGCTCGACCTGAGGAAGACGCTCAAGCGTTTCTACGCACCGTCCGCAAAGGCGCCGGAGATGGTCGAGGTCCCGGAGATGCCGTACCTGATGATCGACGGGCAGGGCGATCCGAACACATCCCAGGACTTCATGGACGCCATGCAGGCGCTCTTCACCGTGGGCTACACGCTGAAGTTCGCGCTCAAGAAGCGCCCCGACAACCCGGTCGACTTCGGCGTGATGGCGCCGGAGGGGCTCTGGTGGACCGAGGGAGGGGACTTCAGCTACACGGAGCGCGACAACTGGCGCTGGACGCTCATCATGCCGCTGCCCGACGCGGTGAGTGAGCCCGACTTCGCAGCTGCTTGCGAGGAGGTCCGGCGGAAGAAGAAGGACGTCCCCGCGCTGGAGAAGCTGCGCTTCGAGCGCTGGCACGAGGGCCTCTGCGCGACCATCATGCACCTGGGCCCGTACTGCGACGAGCCCGCCACCATCGAGCGCCTCCACGCCTTCATCGCCGAGCAGGGCCGCACGCTTCGCGGCAAGCACCACGAGATCTACCTCTCTGACCCCCGCCGCACCGCGCCGGAGAAGCTCAAGACCATCCTGCGGCAACCCGTCGCGTAGGAGCGGCTTCAGCCGCGACGTCGTTGCCGTGGGGATTCCGCCCGCCGAAGCGTCCTATCCAGTGGAAGGGCGGAAGCACGATGATCGCCGAGTTGGTCTGCCGGGCCAGGACGGGCGATGCCGAGGCATACACGGAGCTCGTGCGCCGGTTCCAGGACGCCGTCTACGCGGCGGCGTACCAGGCGGTCCTAGACCAGGAGGTGACGTGCGCTCCGCAGATGCGGCCAGGTAGCTGGCGAACCAAAGGGAATCAGCGGAGGCCTGCAATGCCGCCCAGACACACCACGCCGCAGGGCGTGGGCGCATGTGCGAGGAGGTGAGTGCGGCATCCCGAGGGAGCGCGCAGGCAAGTTGCGTTGCGAGCCGGAGCATCGGTCCGCATCCTGGTGGGGAAGGACGGTACGTACGGCGTGAGTCGCCGGCCGCAACCGCCCGCTGGCCCACGCGGTACAGCGCGATCGGGGGGACCCAATGCGCCCATGGGACGGCCCACACGGGATCAGGTTGCAGCACATCCAGAGGGAGGAACAGAGCGCGCGCGCCGAGGCTGAGCGCCTGGTCAGACTAGATTGGCACATGCTCGGGCCGGGCGAGTCCTCTCCGCCCGAGACGTGCGACGACGCCCTCCAGTACCTCCGCCTCCGTCTGTTCCAGGCTGTCAGCGACGGGAACCTGATCGAGGAACTGGCGTTGGTGAACGTCCTGAACGAGTTCTACTGGCGCGAGGGGCGACCTGGCGCAGACGAGCGCTACCTCCAGAAGGTGGCATGGCGCCGACGCAACACTGTGGGGTCCACACTGTTGGCCCTCGTGAGAACAGAGGGCGCGCCGCTACGTGTCCGGCTCGCGGCTGCAGGGCACATGTGCCAGTACCCAGGCGTCGGGTGGGTCGAGAGCGTCGCGAAGGCCGTGGAGCACTCGGGCGAGCTCGCCATGTTCGTGGGCGACCTCGCCGAAGAGCTTGCGGTTGGTTGCCGCGAGGCCGGCCAGGACCTTCGGGAGGAGCGCCGAGCCCTCCGTGACGCACTCCGGCAGTCAGCCAACCCGGCACTCCAG
>VGFB01001354.1 GCA_016869015.1 Armatimonadota bacterium | reverse complement strand
AAGGCGCCGTTGATGTTGGTGTCGGTCTTGCGGTTCGGCATGGGAACATTGTGTGAGATCGCCGCCGTGGGCGCGGCCGTGAGGTAGCGGAGGAGGACCTCGTACTGCCGGGGATCGTAGCCTGGCGGCCGGCGGAAGGGCACGCGGTTCTCCGGCACATCGGTCAGGCACATGCGGAAGCAGTAAGCCTGCACGCGGTGGTCGCCTTCACCCTCGACGCCGGGCCCGTCCTCGCTGAGGCGCGGGAGGAGCCCACTGGCGGGATCGCCGGGAACGACGTACGGATCGACTGGGACGGTGAACTGGTGGTGGACGGCGTTGGCTGTCTGAACGCCGTTGAGGGTCTCGCCGTAGAGCGCGTTCGGTTCGCGGCCCACCGCGTAGGAGACCCCGGCGACCGCCGTCAGATCGCCCTCGTAGGTGGCGTCGATGAACACCCGACCGCGGAAGAGGCGCCCGGACTCCATGCGGATCTCTTGCAGGCGCCGCCGGCGCGTCGGCGGCCGCTGCGCGCGGTCGAGGCGCTCGCCGTAGACGACCCGAACCTGATGCTCGCGCAAGAGGGCCTGGAAGATGGTGCGGGCGACGTGCGGCTCGAAGGTCCACATGGTGTCCGGGTCCGGCTCGCGGCGCATCCGGCTGAAGTACTCCTCCCGGCTCTCGTGCACCCAGGCGGAGTCCTCAGCGTAGTGCCGCTGCACGCGCCCGTAGAACTCGCGCGCGATCCCCCCGATGGCGGCCTTGTTGCCGATGTCAGTGGCCCCGAGGCCGCCCGCCGAGAGCCCGCCCACGTAGCGGGTTGGCTCGATGAGCACGACGCTGCGCCCCATCCGGGCGACCTGCACGGCCGCAGCGATTCCAGCCGAGGTGCCACCGTAGATGACGACGTCATGCTCCTCGATCGGTCCCGCACCGGCCGTTCCGGCGGAGCACATGGCGATCACCGCCCACAGGGCTGTCGTGCGCATGATGGGGTTCGTGGCCTCCGTTTCGGCCTACCCAGGCAGCTCGAGGCCGGCCCCCTCGGCCGCCGAGGCGGCGAGGGCCGTGTAGAGCCTGAGGAGCGGCCAGTCCTGCCTGGCCGGGGGTTCGGGCGGGCTCTCGACCAGACGCCGAGCCAGAACTCGGGCCGCCGCCTCGCGCGACAGGCGCCGGTCGCCCTCGCCGACCATGTCGAGCGTCTTCGCGTCGAGGTCCATCTCGATCCAGTCGCCGTCCTGCAGCGCGCCGATCGGCCCGCCCGCGGCGGCCTCGGGGCAGACGTGACACACCGCCGGGCCGCCCGAGGCCCCCGAGAAACGCCCGTCGGTCACGAGAAGCATCGTGCGGCTGAGCTCCTCATCAGACGAGATCGTCTTGGTCACGTAGAACTGCTCGGGCATCCCGCTGCCGCGCGGGCCCTCGAACCGGATCACGACGGCGTCGCCCGCCTTCGCGCGCCCCTCGAAGATCGCCTCGATGGCGTCCTCCTGGCGGTCGAAGACCCGGGCCGGTCCGCTGAACTTGCGGGCCTCGGGCCGCACGGCCGCCTCCTTGATGACCGCGCCCTCGGGGGCGAGGTTCCCCTTCAGGATCGCGATGCCGCCGCGCGCCGCGAGGGGCTCCTCGACCGTCGCGATCACGTCCCGCAGGGCCAGGCCGAAGTTCTCCAACTGGCGGGGCTGTCGGTCGAAGTAGCCGGTGAGCCGCAACGCCTCGAG
>VGFB01001353.1 GCA_016869015.1 Armatimonadota bacterium | reverse complement strand
AGGCTCCGCACCAGCGCCCAGGCGACCAGGCCCGCGCCCCGACCCCGGCTCATCTCGGGCGCCGAGGGCGGCTCGGGTTCGCGCGGGACCCGGGACTTCGGGCTCCGGCGGACCGGGCGCGTCGGTTGCGGCGACGGGGGCTGCGAGGCGATGCGGCGCAGGTGACCCAGCATCTCCTCGGCGGTGGCAAAGCGGGCTTTGGGGTCGGCCTCGATCGCGCGCGCGAGGACGGTGGCCGGCCCGATGCTCGGAATCCGCCGCGCGCGCTCGCTGAGCGGAGCTTCCTCCGCGGGGGCGCCGGGGCTCCGCGGAGGTGAGCAGAGCTGCAATCCCACCACACCCAACGCGTATACGTCCGCGGCCGGGGTCGGCTCGCCGCCGGACTTCACCTCCGGCGCGATCTCGGGGGCGCGCGCCCCGAGCCGCGCCAACGCGCCGGCCTCGAAGAGCGCCGCGCCGACGCCGAAGTCGGCGATCCGCGTCCCGTGCGGCCCCCCGCGGAAGACGCAATCACCGGTGAGAGCGCCGTGGACCATCCCCCGGGCGTGAGCGTAGGCCAACCCCTCACAGAGATGGATCAGCGTTTCCAGGCCGGACTCCGTCGCCGTGTTGGTCGGTGCCTCGCCGGCGCCGGGCGGCAACTCCTGCGCGACGATGAGCTGTCCGGGTCGGGTGAACCCCGCCGTCACCAGCGTCGCGATGTGTGGATGCACCAGGCCCTGGTAGCGCCGGGCCGCCTCCACGACACGCGCCTTGCGGGCCTCGTCGAGCCCCGTCGCGTCCAGCCGCAGCCGGGTGACCAGCAGCTCCCGACCCGTGTCGGCATCCCGGCCGACGTGCCGCTCGCCGAACCGCGCGGCCCCCAGTTTCCGCTCCAGGTCAATGGGCATGGAAGGGCCTGATGCCTCTAGGGGCGAGAGACCCGCCTAGTTCCGCAGGGCCTCGATCTCGCTCAAGAGCTCGTCAACCGGCACCGCGTCCGTCAGCTCGACACACCCAACCCTCGGAACAACCGGCAGCGACAGTCGACCACCGACGATCTTCTTATCGCTCCGCAGGGCGCGTCGCGCCAAGTCCAGGTCGAGGGCGGCATCGGCCAGCCCCGTCGGTACGTGCAGAGCTTCGAGAAGGGCCTCCACGCGCGTTGGCACGTCCGAAGCCGAGAGACCCCGGCGAGCCGCAACGCGCGACTCGCCCACCATTCCCAGGGCCACGGCCTCACCGTGGAGCACCCCCCAGGCAGCCGCCCCCCGCTCAACCGCATGGCCGATCGTGTGCCCGTAGTTCAGGACAGCGCGCAGGCCGCTGCGTTCCTCCGGATCTCCGACGACGACCGCCGCCTTGATCTCGCAGTTGCGGGCCACGATGTCGGCCAGCAGCGTCGAATCGCCGCTGAGCACGCTCGGCGCGGAGGCTCCCAGCAGCTCGAACAGGGACTCATCGGCGATCGCCGCGTGCTTCACCACCTCGGCCAGCCCCGCGGCCAGCTGCCGCGGCGGCAGCGAGCGCAGGGTCCGGGGGTCGATGAGCACGGCCCGCGGCTGGTGGAACGCACCGACGAGGTTCTTGGCCTGAGGCAAGTCGACGCCGACCTTGCCCCCCACGCTGCTGTCCACCTGAGCCAGAAGCGTCGTGGGGACGGTGACGAAGTCGATCCCGCGCATGTACGTCGCGGCGACAAAGCCCGCTAGATCTCCGACG
>VGFB01001352.1 GCA_016869015.1 Armatimonadota bacterium | reverse complement strand
CATCCACCATGTCCACGCCAATGCCGATGATCACGGGAACCTCCGGAGTCGCGGAGCTGGGGAGAGGCGGAGTTGCGGAGCTGCGGAGAACAGCAGCGTCAGCCGCCGCCAGCGCGTCTGCTGCTCTGGGGAGGGCACGTCGCTTGTACTCGCCGTCGCCGTTCTCCGCAACTCCGCAGCTCCGGCCGTCACTCGTGGATCCAGACGGGCGTCCCAACCGGGATCGTCTCGTACAGCTCGATGCTGTAGTGGTTGTAGGTGCGGATGCAACCGCCGGAGATCCGTTGCCCGATGCTGGAGGGCTGGTTCGTGCCGTGGATGCCGATGGGCCAGCCGGTAACCCGGCCGCGCGCCGTGGTCCCCAGCCAACGCGCGCCCAGAGGGTTCCGCTGGCTCCCGCCCGGGATCAGCTCGCCCCAGTAGGCCCGCCAGCTGGGCCACACCGCCTTGTTCTGGATGTGGAAGTTGCCGACCGGAGTGTTGTTGCCCGCCCCGGGGCAGATGGGGTACTCCTTGGCGAGCTTCCCGCCATAGAAGACCTTCAGCCAGCGCCCCCCACGGCACACCTCGATCTCAAACAGCCGCTCCGGTACGGCGACGGAGAACGTCTTCTCGCCGAGAGTGACGCGGGTCAGGCCGGACTCGTCATCCTGCTTCACCGCAGCGCCGTAGAGGTCCACCAACGCCCGCACAGGCAGGAAGGGCTGACCGTTCACGAGGCGCACGGCGCCCGACAGGCGGCGCGGCTCCTCATTGACGGTCGCCTGCGAACTGTCGGCGGCCAGTCGCACCAGGCCCGAGTCGGTGATCAGCACGCCCGAGGCGGTCCGATGGTTCCAACGCCAGTCGGCCTCAATCATGCGCGCGGCGTCCGGGGCGGACACGTAGATCGCGTCCTCCACGTTCCGCCCGCGAGCCATGTCTCCCAGCGTCCCGCCCAGCGCCGCAATGCGCCGCTGCAGGTCATTGGCGGGCCCGCCTTCGGGCTCGGGCGGCGGAGGCGCCTGGGGCTCGAGGACGGGCGCCCCGTGGTCCGACTGCGCCAGGGCGGCCACTTGCGTGCCGGTCGGCAGCGGATCGGTCTCGCCGACGGGCCGGGCGGGCGCCGCGGCCATCCGCTCGAGGGCAAGCGAGTCCCCCAGATAGGCGCAGACGGCGAGGAACACGACGACGGAGAGCGCGAGGGCCGCGTCCGCCAGCGTACGGTACCGCTGCTTGCGCGCGAGAATCTCGACGGGGAGCGGAGGCGACGACATGCGGCCAACACGTCCGGTAGCGCGAAGTGGCGCGGCCGGGAACCTGGCGCGAGTATAACAGAAGCCCCCAGGAGGGTCAACGACCGGCGAGAGGTGGAGTACGACTGCAGGCCGTAGGTGGCGGGAGTTGGGGGTTGCGGAGAGGGAGGAGAGGTGCCAGCCTCGGGTGGGGCCAACCATCGGCGGGCATCGGCGCGCCACAGCCCCAGGCGTGCAGCTGCCCGGAAAGGGGCTCATCGATGCCGCTTAGCGTCGCCGGGGCGCAGATGCCCGTGACCCTGGATGTCAGCGCGAACGTGCAGCACCTCCTGCGCGCGGTCGACTTCGCCGCCGGAGAACACGCCGATGTGCTGCTGACGCCCGAAGGGTCGCTCAGCGGCTACACTCACGAGTTCGATCCCGGTCGCGTCGAGGCGGCGTTGGCCGAGGTGCTGGAGCACGCGCGCGAG
>VGFB01001351.1 GCA_016869015.1 Armatimonadota bacterium | reverse complement strand
CGCCGAGTTCGAGGCCCAACACCCGGAGGTTCGGCTGCGCCCCGACTTCTCATGCCCGCCCTGCCTGCTGACGAGCCGGATGGGCGAGGGCGTCGAGATGGACCTGTTCATCTCGGCCGGCGACGTTGAGCGGGACTTGCTGGCCGCACGCGGGCTGCTGGATCCGGCAACGACGCAGGCGGTCGGCTCGGCCGCCCTGGTACTTGCGGTGCCCCCCGACAATCCGGCGAACGTGCGGGCCCTCGGCGACCTACATCGCGCAGAGGTGAAGCAGATCGCCGTCGGCGACCCCGAGCGCACATCGCCCGGCCGGTACGCTCGCCAGGCTCTGGAGCGCATGGGGCTGTGGAGCGAGGTGGAAGCGAAGCTGGTCCTGAGCAAGACTGGTTGCGAGGCCCTCAAGTCGGTGATGCTGGGCCAGGCGGAGGCGGCGCTGCTGTACGACTTCTGTCTGCACGGCGAGGCGGATGAGCCTCACCAGGTGCAACGGGTCCCGGGCGAGTTGCACGACCCTATCACCCTCGGCCTCACGGCGGCCCCGGCCCGCTCCGGCCCGGCGCTGGAGTCGTTCTTCGAGTTCATGCAGTCGCCCGTCGCCCAGGCCGCCCTGCGACGCGCCGGCATTGGGCCTCCGCCGGCTCCGGTCCGGGAGGGGAAGTAGTGCTGGTCACGACCTGCGAGCTGGTTCTGGAAATGCCCAAGTGCAGCCCCTTCGCCGAGAAGGCGGCCGCGAAGGCCCGGCTGTCGGCCGACATCGGGCCGATCATGCCCCACCTCAACGCGCGGCTGCCGGAGGCGCGGTATCTGCCGAACGTGCCGGCCCTGACGCTGCAGTGCGACGGGCACCATGTGGCGCTCTGGCCGCAGGAGATCCTTGTGGCCGGCTGCGCCGGTGAGCAGGAGGCCCGTGACGTCTTGGGGCCCCTCCTGGCCCTCATCAACGATACCTGGGACCGTTGCGCTGAGATCGTCCCCGATCACACCGGGTGGGAGGAGATGACCGCCCTCGGCGCTCTGAAGCTCCTACCGAACCTCAACTGCCGGAAGTGCGGAGAGGCCGCGTGCCTGCCCTTCGCCATGAAGCTCGTGACGCGCCAGGTCGGCATCGACGCCTGCCAGCCGCTGCTTGAGCCCGGCTACGCCGAGCAGCGCCGCGCGCTGCTGGGGGAACTTCTGGCGCGGGGGTACGAGGTCCTGACGGAGGCCGGTGGGTGAGATCGTCCTTCGCGGGCTGGAGACCCGATGACCTCGCGTGAACGCCTGCGAACCGCGCTGCGCCGCCGCCAACCCGATCGGGTGCCGCGGTGTGAGCAGTCGTACTGGCCTGCGACCCTCGACCGCTGGCGGCGCGAGGGCATGCCGCCCAACCGGAGTCCGCACGAGCTGTTTGGCCTGGATGCCTTCCTCAACTTCGGCCTGGACCACAGCCTGCGCCTGCCGGTCGAGCGCCTGGACGAGACGACCGACTCGTTTCTGGAGCGCGACGCCGACGGCGTGGTCCACAGGCATTCGAAGAGCAGCTACGGCCCCCCCTGCGAGGTCGACTTCCTCATCAAGCGCCGCGCCGACTGGGAGCGCGTTCGCGACCGGATGCGGCCGGATCCGGACCGCGTCCCCGACGGCGTGGCGCGAGCGATCCGGGAGGCGAACGAGGCTGGGCAGTTCTGCACGGTGAGCCCCGGCGAACCCGTCTGGTGGGCGTTGCGCAC
>VGFB01001350.1 GCA_016869015.1 Armatimonadota bacterium | reverse complement strand
GACCAGCACGATCAGCGTGGTCTCGGCGAGGCCGAGGCGATCCACCGCGCCCAGCAGCTCCCCGACCCAGTGGTCGACCAGCGTGCACTCCGCGGCGTACCGCGCGCGGACGTGATGGTGCTCCTCGGCGGGGAGGTCCTCGCGCCGGTAGAGGTTGGCGTAGATCAGCCGTGGCCCCCTCCAGCCGGGGTCGTAGAGGTTCAGGAATTCGTCAGGCGCCTCCCAGGGCTCGTGCGGATCGAAGCTGTCGATGTACAGGAAGAAGCGCTCCTGCGCGTGGTTGCGTTCCAGCCACTCGATGGCACGGCGGAAGGTCCTGGCCGCCTGATAGTCCTCATCGCCGGTGCGATGGAACTGGTTCTGGAGGTACTGGGTGAGCACGCGGCCCCGAGCGTCGGTCAGCTGGGTCCCGGGCTTGAGGAACATCTCGAGGTACCCCTCGGGCAGGGGGGTCGTCTGCCACATGTCGTACTCCTGCCCCCGCTCCCACTGCCAGCTCTGGAAGCCCCGGTGGAAGTTCTGCGCGGGCTTCATGAGGTGGTAGCAGTCCGCCACGAGGGCGCACACATACCCGTGCGCGCTGAGGTGCTCGGCGACGGTCACATCCTCCTCGGGCAGCGGTCGCCAGCCGGGCGCGGTGATGTACTCGCCCTTGCGGGGCGGCTCAGCGGGCCACGGAAACACCCGGCGGCCGGTGAAGCTGCCCCGCCGACAGGGAATCGTGGGCAGCGCCTCCGACCTCAGCCGCTCGAACAGCACGCCCTCGCGCGCGAGTCGGTCCAGGCTCGGCGTCTGCACGCGGAGGCTCTCGCCCGAGGGGTCCAGCGTCCCCTCCGGCCGGTAGCAGTGGGTGTGGTCCTGCCGGAAGCTGTCGACCGTGATCCAGATGCAGTTCACGCCCGCACCGCCTTCGCCGTAGCCGAGCCCGTGCGCGCATTCGCCGCAGGGCCTGCGCCTCCCTCGGGAAGGTCGGCCCTCGCGCCTCCGCGAATCCCGTCGAGCTACCCGCCGGGAGGTCCCGATGTCTGATCCCCGCCGCATTGTAGCCGTCGCCGCCCACGCCGCCGACATGGAGTTCAGCGCCGGGGCGACGCTCCTGAAGCACGCGCTCACGGGCTGGGAGGCGCACATCATCCAGCTGACCCTCGGGGAGAAGGGCCACCCAACGCTCTCACCCGAGGAGTATGGCGCGCAGAAGCGGCGGGAGGCCGAGGCCGCCTGTGAGGCCCTGCGGGTCACGCCTCACTTCCTGCCGTACGCCGACGGCGAACTCGCCGCCTCCGATGAGGTCGCCCGGGAGATCGCGGCGCTCTTCCGCCGCTTGCAGCCCGAGGTCATCATCGCCCACTGGCGTAGCAGCATCCATGCCGACCACATCGCCGCTCATCACCTGGCGCGCCGGGCGTTCTTCATGGCCGCCAACCCTCACTTCGACCTCGGACCGGACCTCCCTCGCGCGCGTTGGGCGCGGATGGTGTATGCCGACAACTGGGAAGACGCCGAGGGCTTCCTCCCCTACATCTACGTGGACGTCAGCGAGGCCATGGAGGACTGGCAGCGCGCCTTCGAGTGCTTTGCCATCGGCCGGGGCGAGGGCGGTTACCCGTACTGGGACTGGTACGACGCCCGCACGCGGCTGCACGGTATCCGGATCGGCGCGCGCCACGCGCAGGCCTTCGCCGTCGAGGACGCACAGAAGCTGCAGGTCAGG
>VGFB01001349.1 GCA_016869015.1 Armatimonadota bacterium | reverse complement strand
CACAGGATGCGACACACTCCGCGATGCATGCACAACGGCTACAGGCGGTCAGCCGGCGCTTGGCGCGACTCCTTGAACCATGGGCTGAGCAATGGGGCGTTGCCATGCCCGGATGGGACTCCCCGGCGCCACTCCTTCTTCTTGCGCCTCAGCCGCAGCACGCCCCAATTCCCTGCGCGGGAGGGGTGACTGCCCCGGGCGCCCCGGCCCCTCCCGACTTCGACCGAGGGGCCCTCCATGACCGACGCGCCGGAGCGTCTGAAGACCGCCCTCGGCCCCCGCTACCGCCTCGAGCGCGAGCTGGGCGCGGGGGGCATGGCCACCGTCTGGCTCGCCCACGACCTTAAGCATGATCGGGATGTCGCCCTCAAGATCCTCCGCCCCGAGCTGGCCGCCTCCCTCGGCACCGAGCGTTTCCTCGCCGAGATCCGAACCACCGCGCGGCTTCAACACCCCCACATCGTCCCCCTCTTCGACTCGGGCGAGGCCGACGGCTTTCTCTACTACGTCATGCCATGCATCGACGGGGAATCACTGCGGGCACGGCTGGATCGCGAGACGCGCCTTGACGTGGATGCGATGCTGGCCGTCGCCCGCCCCGTGGCCCAGGCGCTCGCATACGCTCACGACCGGGGCATCGTGCACCGGGACATCAAGCCGGAGAACATCTTGCTCTCCGGCGGCCAGCCGTTCGTGACGGACTTCGGGATCGCGCGGGCGGTAACGGTAGCGGGTGGCGCCCGCCTCACTGCGACAGGTGTAGCCGTGGGGACGCCAGCCTACATGAGCCCGGAGCAGGTGTTCGGCGAAGCGGACGTGGACGCCCGCTCCGACGTGTACTCGCTGGGCTGCGTGATCTACGAGATGCTGTCGGGGAGCCCGCCGTTCACAGGCTCGACGGTCCAAGCGATGCTGGCGAAGCGACTCACCGGCCCCCCGCCCCATCTGACCAGTGTGCCCGCGCCCGTGGACGAGGTGGTGCGAAAGTCGCTGGCGACGGCGCCGCAGGATCGCTTTGCGACGGCGCTCGCGCTGGCGGATGCGCTCGTGGAGGCGGCGCGGAGGCCACCAACGCCGGAGAGGTCCCTGGTCGTCCTCCCGTTCCAGAACCTCTCGCCGGATCCCGACAACGCGTTCTTCGCGGACGGGCTGACGGAGGAGCTCATCGCGGATCTCTCGCA
Organism: Armatimonadota bacterium; assembly: GCA_016869015.1. GTDB lineage: Bacteria > Armatimonadota > Zipacnadia > Zipacnadales > VGFC01 > VGFC01. The sequence continues at coordinate 531 of VGFB01001349.1, read as the reverse complement.
GGTGCGCAAGCTCCGTGTCATTTCGAGGACGTCCGCCATGATGTACAAGGGTGCCAGCAAGAGCACCCCGACGATCGCGGAGGAGCTGAACGTCCGCTATGTGCTCGAGGGCAGCGTCCGTCGCGCCGGGGACAGCCTGCGGATCACGGCCCAGCTCATCGACGCGCACACGGACACGCATCTCTGGGCCGAGAAGTACACCGGGACGCTGAAGGATGTCTTCGAGATCCAGGAGCAGGTGTCGCGGGCGATTGTCGGGTCGCTCCGTGTGCGCCTCTCGGACGAAGAGGAGCGGAAGATCGCGGCGCGACCGATCACCGATCCCAGGGCGTACGACTGCCTCCTGCGGGCACGCCAGGACATCTACGAGTGGGCCGAGCCCTCCCTCGACCGTGCGGTGAGCCGTCTCCTGGCCGGGCTAGAAATCGTAGGTGAGAACGCCCTCTTCTACGCCGGTCTGGGATCAGCCTACATCCTCTACCTGGATGCGGGGATCAAGACCGGGGAGGAGTACCTCGACAAGGCGAGGGA
>VGFB01001348.1 GCA_016869015.1 Armatimonadota bacterium | reverse complement strand
ACGACCGGAGCCATGCTCTACATCGAACAGCCCCCGCAGCAGATAAGTAGGAGGAGCCGGCATGCCGAGTCTACCGCTACTCAAGGAAACCACCATTGCCGACCGCGTCATGGACCTGGACCGTCTTCCGTCCGGGTTGAGAGTTGACGGGAACCTGGCCCTGGTGCTCGGCAGTCCGGCCCTATCGGGCCAGGTCGTCTACACCGCCGCCCGTAACCTCTTCGAGACCCGCGCCACCAAGACCCCCGGCGGCGACTACCTGCTGATGTTCCCCACCGATACAACGCAACTTCCCACGGCCGAATACGACTGGTGCCATTACGGCGGCCATGACCACAAGGTCAACGACATGGTCGCTTTCCGGTCCTGCGACCAGGGCAAGACCTGGCAGGGGCCGACCGTGGCCTTCGACATTGACTACAACCAGCACGGCTTCGTCCCGCTGATTCCCAGGGGGTCGAAGCGGATCTACGCCTTCGGCACCCAGCCGGTCTGGGACCTGTTCACCACCGAACGCGGCCAGGGCGAGAATGCCCCCATCGGCTACCGCTACAGTGACGACGACGGCCACCACTGGAGCGAAGTGCGCTTGATCCGGCCGCAGAACGACCCCGACTTCCGCGGCATGTCCGTGATGCGCATGTGCGAAACCGACTCCGGCGCCTGGGTCCTCGGCACGCATGAGGGCGACTGGTCGTACCGACCGGGCGTGATGTCGCGCCAGTATGTGCTGCGCTCCGAGGACCAGGGCCGGACCTGGACTTTGCTGCCGCACCCGCGCCATGGCGGCTGGCGCGTCCCGCAGTACAACCGCATGGACGAGGGGCGTCCCATCAACCTCAGCGGCGGCGAGGTCTACCTGATGACTCGCACCTGCGAGGGGCGCCTGTGGGCCACGCGCAGCCTCGACGACGGCAAGACCTGGGAGGACCCGGCCCCGACGCCGCTGGTGCATCCCGACGCGCCGCCCATGCTCTTCCATCTCGCCGACGGCAAGACCCTGGCCGCCTTCCATCACAACCGGCATCACGACCTCAACTACGTCAACCTTGGCGACAACCTGGGGATGAAGGACCGTTCCGAGATCTGGGTCTCGCTCTCCTCTGACGGCGGCCGCAGTTGGAGCGTGCCGCGCTTCGTCCTCGCCAATGCCGCCGCGCCGACGCTGGCCAACGGCTGGTTCAACTGGCAGTGCAGCTACCTCGACGCGTTCACGGACAATGGGTTGCTGCATCTGTTCGTGCCGCACCGGTGGCAGCGCTGCCTGCACCTGCAATTGCCGGAGACCGAACTCACCCGTCTCCCCACCGCCCCAGAGCTGCAACCAGGCTGCCGAGCCGCAACTTCGTGTTCGAACTGAGCGAGAACCTCCCGCCTGCCGAACTCCGGCCCGTGCTGCCGGCCTTAGCCGCGCTGGCCAAGTACCGGCAGAACGAGTGGGCGGCCGCCGGCGGCGGCCGGGCGTTGCGCCGGGCCAATACCCAGGCGGATGACCATCAGGCGGATCCGGCCTTCGGGCTCTATGACTTCAACCGCAAGGAGAACGGACCGAGCCTGGGGATCGCCAAGGCGGACGTCCCGCAGGACGGCAAGTACCACTGGTACAGAATCGGCCGCTGGCGCATCGTCCCGGGCGTCAGCCTGTGGGGACATTGGAGCTGGACCGTAGGCTGCCCCGATCTGGCCAAGAAGGCCTATGTGCCCGACGAAACCCCCGG
>VGFB01001347.1 GCA_016869015.1 Armatimonadota bacterium | reverse complement strand
CGAGCGGCGATCGGCCCCCAGTCTACGCCGCGGGCAAGGTGAATGCACACGGTTCCGAAGCGCGTTGAGCCCGGGAAGCTGCGTCTGGTGATTGCCGACGACCACTCGCTGATCCGGGAGGGCCTGCGCCGGCTGCTCGCCGGCACACAGCTGGAGATCGTCGGCGAGGGGAGCACGGGTTCGCAGGCCGTGGGGCTTGTGACGCGGCTGGACCCGGACATCGTGCTGCTCGATATCCGGATGCCCGACATGGACGGGCTGGCGGCGCTGCGGGAGATCAAACGCCTGAAGCCGCACACGCCCGTGATCATGCTGACCGCTTACGACGAGCCGGCGTGGCTGGTGCAGGCCATCGGGTACGGCGCGGCAGGATACCTGCTGAAGACGATGGCGCGGGACGATCTCATCGCGGCCATTCAGGCGGTCGCCGCGGGTGACGGGCTGCTCGACCCCTCGCACCTCTCCTCGATCGTGCGCCAGCTGGGCACCGAGACCGTCGAGCCGACCAACCCGATCGTCGGTGACGTGAACCAACTCACCGCGCGCGAACGCGAGGTGCTGGCGCTCGTCGCCGAGGGCCTCACCAATCAGCAGATCGGCGAGGTCCTCGGCGTCGCCCCGAGCACGATCAAGAGCCACGTGCAGAATGTGATGCTGAAGCTGGGCGCCTCCGACCGCACCCAGGCCGCGGTCATGGCTGTGAAAGCCAGGATCGTCCGCGACGAAGCGGGCTGAGCCCCGGCTAGCGCTACCTGGCCTTCCTCTTCGCGGCCGGCTGGCTCCCGGGCCAACCCTCAGACGTCCCTACTTGACGAACGTCACGGCCTGGCTGCCCGCGCCGGTGAGCCGGTTCAGCGTGAAGGGCTTTGGCGAAGTGGGCTGAAGCCAGGGGCCGCCGCCCGAGCTGATCAACACCGTGTAGACGGTTCCCCCCGATGCAGCCGGAGCCGACACCAGGACACCCGGGGACGGATACACGTCGAAGGCCGGCTTCGTGATCTGGGTCGTCGACTCCTTCCAGACCATCCTGTCCCCGCCCTGATGGGCCACGCTCACCTTCACGAGCGCCGTTCCGGAGTTGCGCCGGAAGTTCCCGTTGATCCCAGACCCCGGCACGTAGACCGTACCCACTGGCTCCTGCTCGTAGTGCCCCGGTCCGTAGTTGATGTACAGGTCGTACGTGCGCCCGCCAACTACCTGACAGCCATTCGGCGGCGCCTGCCAACCACCCATGTCCTGGGTGGGGGTGGTCGGCCATGCCCAGTCGAGCACCTGGGGGTTCGGGTCCCACAGCCCGAATCTCTGAACCCCGGGCAGAGGGGTCTGGCCGTCGTAGGCCCACACCTTACCGCTGATCCCGACATTGAAGAACGTCGTGTCCCACTTGAAGGTCTGCTTGTTGTCCCCTTCCGCGGGGATGACCGCCGCCGGGATGCCGAGGACCTCGTTGATGTAGACTTTGTAGACTTCATCCGCCGGGATCTCCGGCACCTCGTAATGGCCGTCCGGAGCCACATGCAGCTCCGGGATGATCACCTCGCCATCGCGTGCCCGCACCCACTGCATGACCATTCCACGCCCGTCCAGTGGCTTCGCCTCGTCCACGCCGACGATGTACCCCTCAACCTGAGCGGCGGGGTCTGCCTGCATTCCGGGTACCCTCCCTGTGGTTGGATTCGGCGTCCGTGCCCTGCCGCCGACGCCGTGGCGGTGCGAACC
>VGFB01001346.1 GCA_016869015.1 Armatimonadota bacterium | reverse complement strand
ATGCGTGGTGCAACCCGACGCCCTTCACCCATGCCTACCACAACCAGAGCATCTGCACCGGTCCGGGCAACTTCGGGTACACCTCGGTGGCGCGGTACCATGTGCTGGATGACATCCCCTTCCGCAAGTCGATGAAGTTCGACATCGAGAAGTGGGATGCAGCCGACCGCGAGTATTGCTGCACGACGTACTGGTACGCCGCCCCGGGGGCGACCGACTTCTTCAAGCCCGTCCCGGTCGATCAGCGCCGCGTGCGGCCGCTGCCCGAGCCGTTCAAGGTGAAGGGCGCGCTGGAGGGCGAGAGCCTCGAGATCGCGCGCTGCACAGGCGGCCAGACGCAGATGCAGGAGCTCGGCGGCGGCGACTTCAGCGGCCAGCGGCACCTGTGGTGGTTGAACCCCAAGGTGGGAGACGTGCTCGAGCTGAAGGTCCCCGTGGCGCAGGCGGGGCGCTACAGCGTGACCCTGGGGCTGACCAAGTCCTGGGACTACGGCATTCACCAGCCGATGGTCAACGGGCGGGACATCGGGGACGCGCTGGACCTCTACACTCCGCCGCCCTTCCGTCCCTTCACGGTCGAGCTGGGCGAACTCGACCTTCCGGCGGGCGACAACACCATCGGGCTCCGCTGCGTCGGCACGAACCCGGAGGCCGAGCCGATCAACCACATGGCCGGGATCGACTACGTCCTGGTGACCGGTGAGCGGTGACCGGTGACAGGGAGCGGCACGGCGCGCGCCTGAGGCGCCGTGCCGTTCCCGGCCCGTGCGTCGTCCTCCGTCACTCTCCACAACCCATGCCGTTGCCGCCTCTCTCCTTGTGTGGTAGACTGCGCGCGTCCGACCCGGTGAGGCAACTGGGCCGGCCGAGGAGGCTGTCGGAATGCCGGATGAGAGCAAGGAAGGGCGCGACCCAGGTGTACCTGCGTCGCGGCGGGTCGATCGGCGTGTGTTGGGCATCGGGGTGCTGATCGCGGCGGCAGCCGTGGGGGTGTACGCGGCCTACGGGCGCGCCCACGGGGGGAGCCTCCTGGACCCGGAGGCGATGGAGTACGCCCAGCTCGCGAGGAACCTCGCGCGCGGTGAGGGCTTCACCACCAACATCGTGCGTCCCCTTAGCCTGGCGCGGGTGCAGAACATCAGCCACCACCCCGACCTCTATCACGCGCCTTTGCACCCGCTGTGGATGGCCGGGTTCTTCAGGCTTGGCGGGGCGAACGCGAAGATGGCGGCCTGGGCGTGCGGCGCGGCCTATCTGCTGTCGCTGCCCCTGGTGTACTACCTGGGTCTGCGGCTGTTTGACCGGCGGATCGCCCTGCTGGCCCTGGCGCTGTACGCCGTCAACTACCTCTCGCTGCAGTACGCGGTCTCCGGGATGGAGACCAGCCTCGCCACGCTCGCCGCGACCGGGCTGATGCTGGTCGTGTTCCTCCACATGAAGGCCGGAGAGCGGCCGGCCCCCGTAACGGCGGCCCTCTGCGGAGCCGCGGCGTGCCTCTGCTTCCTCGTCCACTACGTATACCTCGTGCTGCTGATCCCGGTGCTGGTGGCGGTCGTGCTGCGAGGCGGGCGGCGTCACTGGGCGGAGCTGGGGTTGTGCGCGGGCGCCTTCCTCCTGGTGGCGGCTCCGTGGGGCTTCCGGAACCTGCGTGTCGCGGGCAGCCCCTTCTTCACGCTGGCCTCCTCGGAGATGGCGACCAATACGACCACTTACCCGGGGCGC
>VGFB01001345.1 GCA_016869015.1 Armatimonadota bacterium | reverse complement strand
TCCGTCCAGCCACTGCTGTGCAGCAGACAGAGCCCGCTGTCTCCGGCCGCCAGAGCGTCGGTAGCCAGCCGGATCCAGTGCGCCACCAGGAACTGCGGCTCGGAGGCGGCGTTCGTCTGCGCCATCAGGGACGCGGGGTCCACGATCTCCAGCCGCCCGGCGTCCAGCGCGGCCTTGAGCCCGGGCACCGCCGTCAGCAGTCGGTCCCGTACCGCCGTCGGCCGCGCGCCGTCGGTGATCCACACGCACCGCACGCCCCGGTCGAGGCTCTGCGTCACAATCCCCAGGGCGGCCTCCCAGGCGAGCCCGGGGTCCCTCTTGAGGATCAGGCAGTCGTCGCCCGGTCCCAACTCGGCGGGTGACAGAGCTTCGGGCTCGATTCGGCCGGGGCTCAGCCCCATCAAGGCCGCGGCTCGGCGCAGGTACTCGCGCATGTGCCCGAGGCCGGTGCGGACGCGGCGAGAGGGGCGCCCGCTGATGCGCTCGATCTCGGCGAGACCCGCCGGATCGGGGCTTCGGCAGGGCCCGTCCACTGCAGCGATCGACCGCACGGCGGCCGCCGCAGGACTGGCCACCAGCGCCTGCTGAACCGCGGCCGGTCCGGCGGGGTGTTTCAGCCACGTGCTGAAGTAGGGCGGGGGCAGCGGCAGGACGCCGTGCTCGGCAAGCCACCCGAAGGTGCCCTGCCCCAAGAGCATCTCGGTGCATCGGGACGCCGACACCGCCCCGGCGCCCTCGATCTCGAACTCGCCGCAGCACTGGCCCAGGGCGACCAGCAGCGCATCGCTGTGCGAATCCGCTCGTGCCAGCAGCGCCTCGAAGTCCTCCCTCGGCACACCGAACAGGCACGCCGGACGACTGGCGTAGAGCTTGGCCGGCAGGCCGAGTTGCCGACAGCACTGGGAGAGTTCAGCGGAGATCGTGCTACATCCGGCGACGGCGATGGTCGGCTTCATGTGAGGCAGTCTCGGAGTGTGATGCGTTGGGCGTGATGACGGAAGGGTCGACCTCAGCTTCACAACACCCTAACACCCCGGTCGTGCGGCCTGTATCCCCTGACCCGGCGGTTTTTTCACCCCGGCTCGCCGCACCGGCACAGCTCCGCAACAGCCGCCGCGAGCGCAGCCCCGCCCTGCGGTGAGCAGAGCGTCAGCGTCTGTCCGGCCGCAAGGTCGGCCACCCAGTCATCCCCCTCTCGCCGGACCCGCGCGCCCTCCGCCACGGGCTCATTGCCCCCGAAGGGATCGCGCAGTCGCAGGCGCCGCGCCACGGTAGCCCGCACGCTCGCCCACACCGTCCGGCCGGCCTGCCGAATCGCCGACACCCGGAATGCGCCCTCGGTCAGCAGGTCCCGGAAGGCGACATCCCGCCACCGATCCGGGACCGCCGGGAAGACGCGAACGCGGTCGCCCCAGCCCTGCACCAGCATGTCGCCGATCCCGGCCGCGATGCCGCAGCTTGCCTCGATGGTGAAGGGGCCGTAGACCCCCGGGGGATAGCGGAAGCACGACGTGCCGGACTGCGCGAGGTCCGCGTTGAAGTGAAGTCCGTTCGGCCCGGTCCAGTGGTCGGCGAACTGACGCAGGGAGTCGTAGGCCCAGCCGGCGCGGCCCATGGCCGCCGCGAAGCTGACCAGTTGCGCATGGGTATGGCCGGCCCAGCGGTACTGGCCCAGCGACAGGAAGTGCTCGACGCCGGCGGCGATGATGCGTTGGGCTTCCTA
>VGFB01001344.1 GCA_016869015.1 Armatimonadota bacterium | reverse complement strand
ATCCTCACCGACTCGGAGCAGGGCGGCTCAGTAGAGGTCATCGAGGGGGCCGTGTCGGTTCCCGTCGGCGCCGCCGAGGTCGAGGTGAACGCGGGCCAGCGCATGGAGTTGGGGGACGGCAAGATCACGACCTTCGACGCCGCGACCGTGCCGCCCGCGCTGATCTACGGGCTTCCGCCGAGCGTGGAGGGCATGGACGACCGCACGCCGCAGCCCTACGGCGAGGTGTCAGCCGCCTTCACCGGGGACCGAGTCGGGGAGGGATGGCTGTGGGAGGATCCGGACCAGGACGTTCGGGTCCAGACCCCCGAACCCGGCATGCTGCAGATCACCGTACCGAACAACAATGACATGGTCGACAACTGGTGGGGAGCCCCCCGACTGCTCCACAAGGCCACCGGCGACTTCGATCTCGAGGGCGAGCTGCTCATCTCGACGCGAGCCAACAACTGGGTGAGCGCCGAGTTCCTGGTCAAGTCGCCCGGGTCCTACATCGGTTACCGGCAGGGCCAGTGGCCGCTGGACGGAACCGGCGCGCACTACTGGAGCCCAGGCCTGTGCTGGGGCTTCGGTGAGGGGAACCTGCGGAAGCTCATCCGCCTCAACGAGAGCGCTCTCTACCGGGGTGTTGACGCCCCCGACCACCCGATCCGCTTCCGCATGACTCGACGCGACCGGCTCTGGAACACGTACTGGAGCCTCGACGGGCGCGCCTGGAACCTGTTCGGGACGCAGGAGATGGAGGCGCCCGAGACGGTCTTCGTAGGCTGGCTCCTCAAGCGCCTGGCGCACGACGGCCTGCGGGAGGAGCCGGGCGTGTTCACGTTGCGTGACATCCGGCTACACACGGAGCCGCTGGCGCTCGGGGCGCTCCCCGAGTGGGACGCCTTCTGCCTGAACGGCCAGGTCAAGGCCAAGGGCCTGGACGTGGAGCTGGCGCTGGACGGCTCCGGGCCCGGTGAGGCCCGCGTCTTCAGCGGCGGCTGGCTGACCGGCGACTTCGATGTAGCGGTCGGCTACGATGCCGGGCAGTGGACTGCGCAACCGGGTGAGACCCGGGTGTGGGCCGTCGGGGCCACGACCGGGGACGAGAAGTCGCTTTTCTACATCGCCGGCAAGCGTAACGACGAGATCACGCCCCAGCGGATCTACACCGACGTCTGTAACGGGGGCTCGTGGGGCGCTTACCAGTGGGTCAACAGCGAGGAGAAGACCGGCCGCTTCCGCCTGGTGCGGAAGGCGGGAGTCGTGTCGACCTTCTACGAGACGCCGGAGGGCTGGAAGGCTCTGAGCGAGTCTGGTCGCAAGATCGAGCAGCCTCTGCACCTCATGCTCGAGGCGAACAACCTCGTGGGCGCCAAGACGCACGTGCCCTTCCGCGTGGCGTTCACGGTCGAGAAGGTCACCGGTCCCCGGGGCGGGGGCGGCAAGCCGGGCACCAAGCCGGGGTCTCAGCCGGACGACAGGCCCGGGCCCGTCAAACAGCCGGACGACACGGACAACCCGACGGTCGAGGCGATCCGCCTCGCCGACAACACCGCCTCCCAGCCGCTCGGCGCCGACTACGCGCGGGACAACTTCCGCTTCGTGTTCGTGGTGAACATGAAGGAGGGAGGCACGGTGGTCGACACCGTCGGGCTGAATGCGGCGCCGGTTGGCTCGTTCAACCTCCGCGTGGCGGACGACGGCACGGTCTCATTCGCGATCTACGACCCCGGGAGCCAGTC
>VGFB01001343.1 GCA_016869015.1 Armatimonadota bacterium | reverse complement strand
GCTGCTTGCCGCTGCACCGGCAAGCAGCATTCGGCGCTCCTGCAGGAACACGCGCACCAGCGCGTACAACGCGAGGTAGTCCAGAAGCCGAAGGAGCTCGAGAAGGGTGCCGCGCGGGTAGACCGTCATACACGCCGCCGCCACGTAGGCCGCAAGCAGCGCCACGAGCCATCCGTCGGCCCGGTGGACGCGCACGCGTAGCGTGCCTTCCAGCAGGCCCCCGCCGACCGCCGCGGCCGCGATGAGGCACAGTAGGACGTGGGCCCACAGGTCGCGGGTCTCAACCATCCGACCCAGCGTCACCGGTGCGAGGAACAGCGCGCCCACCAGCGCCCACGTCGCCGCGACCCTCACCGGCGCTCCCAGGCCGCTCATCGGCCCTGCCCTCTCAGCGCCCCCATCGCGCGGCCGTGTGCCGTTCGCAGCCCCCACGAGGCGACCAGCAGGATCGCCCGCAGTGACACCCCCACCGCCACAACTGCGAAGTCGAGCACGCCGCGCGCCATGTGCTTGCGATAGAGGCGCAGCATGCTGCGGTGGAAGTTGAGGATCGTACGCACCTGCGCCTTGTTGGTGCTGGCCCCGATCCTGTGCATGATCGCCGGAGCCGGTGTGTACAGCACCTTGCGCCCCGCCCGGTGCGTACGGTAGCAGTAGTCGACGTCCTCGCTGCCCCAGAAGAACTCCTCGTCCAGCGGCCCGATCTCCTCGTACAGGTCCCGCCGAACCATCAGGCAGGCCCCGGAGACCCAATCGACCTCGCGCGGCTCCTCGTGCCCCCAGTCCGCCATCACGTACTCCGACGACCAGCGGTTCCGCGGGAACAGCCGGCCCAGAAGCGTGTGGCGGAACAGCGCCGCCGTCGGGGTCGGGAAGCGGCGGCAGGACGGCTGCAGGGACCCATCGGGGTTGAGTAGCTTGGGGGCGACGATGCCGGCTTCCGGGTGGGCCTCCGCGAACGCGACGAGCTCCCGCAGCGCGCCTGCGGGAACCACCGTGTCCGGGTTCAACAGGAGGAGGTACTCGCCGGAGGCTTCCGCCAGAGCCTGGTTCGTGGCTGCGGCAAAGCCCCGATTCCGCGCGTTGGGAATCACCCGAACTCGAGGGAAGCGCGTCTCCACGACGTCCACCGTGTCATCGGTGGAGGCGTTATCGACGAGGAGAACCTCGGTGCCCGGGCCGGGGGCGGCGTCTGCCAGGCTCGCCAGACAGGCGACCAGATCGTCCCGGCAGTTCCACGAGACGATGCAGACGCTGAGCCGGGGCGCCCGAGGGGTCATCTGCCCCCATCGCTCTTGCCCGCGTGGGGGTCTTCGGCCTCATCGATCAGCATGATGGGGATCCCATCCCGTACCGGGTACCGCAGCCCGCACTCGGCGCTGGTGCAGATGATCCGCTGCGCCTTCTCATCGTACCCGACCGGCTGCTTACACTTGGGGCAGGCCAGGATCTCGAGCAGTTCCTTATCGACCATCGAGTGTCACCCATTCTGAGCGAGGGCTGCCCGGACGGACCCCATCGCCCGTCCGGCGCGACCCGGGCATTCTAACACCGGCGTCCGGGGAGGTCAACGCGAACCCCGAGTCCAAAGTGCCCCTCGTCGGCAGACGGGGGCAGGGCACCTTGCGCGGGGGCGGCAGTGTTGGTGAGGGTGTCGGCGTGCGCGGGCGGAGCCCGGCGTGTCGAAAGCTGCTTCCACTGAAGAGAGGTCGCCGAACCGTGAAGCTG
>VGFB01001342.1 GCA_016869015.1 Armatimonadota bacterium | reverse complement strand
CCTCTCTGGCCCCACCCGTCATCTCATGTCCGCCGGTTCAGTCGCCCCTCGTATCGGTTGAGGCCGGTATGCCCCATCGGCGATCATCGTACCCACTGCGGCCACCGGACCGGCGCTTGGACACACCCCATCCGGCGGCCTCAGAACCGAGGGCCCGCACGTCCGCGCCGCCCCTCTCGTGTCGTGAAGACCCACACGAGCAGCACGCCGGCGACGAAGCCGCCGATGTGAGCGAAGAACGCCACCTCTGTCTGGGCTGCCAGCGCCGCCACCCCCGAGAGCAGCTGCCATCCGAACCAGATGAGCAGCAGGATCCACGCCGGGATCAGGATGACCGGGAAGAGCACGAGCAGCGGGATGACCGAGAGCACCCTGGCACGCGGGAAGAGGACGATGTAGGCACCCAGCACGCCGGCGATGGCACCGCTGGCGCCGATGGTCGGCACCATCGACTGCGGTTCGATCGCCACTTGCGCCGCCGTCGCGCACACCCCGCACAGCAGGTAGAAGACCAGGAACCTCACCCGTCCCATTGTGTCTTCCACGTTGTTGCCGAAGATCCACAGGAAGAGCATGTTGAAGATGAGGTGCAGCCAGCCACCGTGCAGGAACATGCTGGTGAAGACGCCGGTCCACCAGGGGAGGGGATCGTCGCGCACCAGGTCGACCCGGTTGGTGATCTCGTACGGGACGGCGCCCGCTTCGAAGAAGAGCCGGCTCTGCGAGATGCCGAGCGCCGGCGCCAGCAGCTCGCCGATCCACACCAGGATGCAGAGAACGATGAGCCCGACCGTGACCGCCGGGAACCGCCGCGTGGGGACGTTGTCGTAGAGCGGTATCACGCGGCCACGGCCGGGCTGCTGTCACTCTGAAGACCTCAGGATCAGGCCACCGGAGAGACCGTGCAGGCGCAGACCTTCAGCTCGGGTATCTTGGCCTGCGGGTCGCGTTCCGGATTGGTGAGCCGGTTGGCCGGGCCCTCCCAGAAGTGGAACGGGATGAAGACCACGCCTTCTCCGACGCGATCGGTGACCCAGGCGGACGTCTCGATGCGACCGCGCCGGGTCTCGACCGCCACCGGCGATCCGTCGACGACCCCGAGCCGCTCGGCATCGGCCGGGCTGATCTCCACGAAGCCCGTCGGCACCAGCTCGTTGATGCCCTCCACGCGGCGCGTCATGGTGCCGGTGTGGTAGTGCTCGAGCATGCGGCCGGTGGTCAGCGTCAGCGGATACTCCGCGTCCGGCTCCTCGGCGGGCGCCTTGTACTCGACGCCGAAGAACCTGCCCTTGCCGCGCGCGAACCGCTCGGTGTGCAGGATCGGCGTACCGGGATGCTCCGCGTCGGGGACCGGCCAGGCGAGGCCGCCCTCCTTGTCCAGCCGCCGGTGGCTGATGCCCCCGTACGACGGCGTGAGCAGAGCGATCTCATCCATGATCTCGGCCTGTGTGGTGCAGCGCCACTCCTTCCCGGCATGGCCCATGCGATGCGCGAGCTCGCACCACGTCCACCAGTCCTCGCGCGCCTCTCCCGGCGCTTCCACCGCCTTGCGCAGCAGCTGGACGCGGCGCTCGGTGTTGGTGAAGGTACCGTCCTTCTCGGCGAAGCAGGCGGCGGGCAGCACCACGTCCGCGAAGTCGGCCGTCTCGGTGGGGAAGATGTCTTGCACGACGAGGAAGTCGAGCTTGCGCAGCGCCTCTTCGACATGCGTCTGGTCGGGGTCGCTGAG
>VGFB01001341.1 GCA_016869015.1 Armatimonadota bacterium | reverse complement strand
CGGCGGGGGCGGCGCGGACGGACCCGGAGGACCGGGGGGCGGCGGCGGGGGCGGCGCCGGCGGCACGTTGGGTGGTTGCGCATCCATGGGGTGCTCACTCCCATCGAGGGGTCTGCTTCCGAGAGGGTAGTTCTCCCTCCGCAGGCCAAGTCCTGCCGGCGGAAGGCGGAATCCGACGGGAGAACGAACCTTCCAGCACTGCCATGTCCACTTTCGCCCGCATCATCATCGCACTGATCGTCGGCCCGGGCGTCGGCGCTGTCGCGGGCCAGGACCTCGCGCGTCTCGCCGCGTCTCGGAGCGGCGCCGAACCGGGGATCGTGGCCCGGGCGGAGATGAGCGGCCTGCTGATCGGCGGGCTGGTGGGGGTGCTGTTTGCCATCCTCGCCATCCGCTGCACGCTGGCTGCCGGCGGGCGCCTGCGCGAACGCGTCGCCGATGTCGCGCTCCTGCCCGTGGGTCTCCTGGCGGCCCTGCTCCTGTTCGCTACTCAGCGTCACGCACCCGCAGACGTGACAACCGTGCTCCGCTGGACGATGGTCATCGCGTGGGTCCTGGCTTTGCTGCGGCTGGGCCTCTCGCCGCGCTACCGCCCGCCCGAACCCACGCGCGAGCCGCCCGCCGCGCCGCAGCCGCCGCGGCCCGAGCCAGGCACCCCCGAGGTCCCGCCGCAGGCGGGCCCGAGTGACTGGGAACGCTACGTGTCGGAGGCCGACGACGATGAGTGAGCGACCGCGTGCCGTCGTACTGGGCGCCTCAGGGATCGGAAAGCACCATGTGAAGTGGCTCCTGCGGGCCGGCTGCGATGTCGTCGGCTTCCTGGGCACGTCTCCCGAGAGCCTGCTCAAGACCCATGCCATGCTGAAGGAGACCCTCGGCTTCACGGGCGCGGGGTACACGTCCCTGTCGATGATGCTGGCCGAGTGCCGGCCTCACCTCGCCAGCGTCGCCTCCCCCATGCACATCCACTACGAGCACGTGATGGCCTGCCTCGGGGTGGGCGCGCACGTGCTCTGCGAGAAGCCCCTCGTCGGCCTCGGGTCCGTCTCCACCGATGACGAGCTCTTCCTCGCGCAGAGGCTGGTCAGCGCGGCCGAGCGCTCGGGGGTCTTGCTCGCCGTCAACACGCAGTACGCCGCCGCCGCGCCGCACCTGCGGAACATCGCGCACGCGACTGGCCCGATGACCGAGTTCTGCATGCAGATGGAATCACGCGGCCAGAACCGTACAGGCGGTTACGAGCAGATCTGGGATGATCTCGCCGCCCATCCGATCAGCGTACTGCTCGCGCTCGTGCCCGATGGCGAGGTGGACTGGTCGACCGTGAAGTGCACGCTGGCGGAGAACCGGAACGAGTGCGCGTTCGAGGTCGCTGCCCCAGGGGGCGTCTGCCAGGCGCGGATCGTGCTGGGAACCGTGCGCGAGGGGCCGCTGACGCGGAAGTTCAGCGTGAACGGCGTCGAGGTCGGCTACGAGGGTCGGAACGACGAGCACGGTGTCTACTGTAGCTACCTGACCCACGGCGAGCAGACACTGAAGGCTACCGACTTCATGGAGGAATCGATCACCCGCTTCGCCGCGGCGGCCCGCGGGGAGGGTCGGCCGCTGGTCACGGGGCCGGTAGGCCTGAAGAACCTGGAGCTGCAACTTCGGCTTCTCCAGGGGGCCGAACGGCGCTGACAGCGCGCGGTCGCTCGGGTCTCGCTCCGGCAAGGCCAGGGCGCCAGGC
>VGFB01001340.1 GCA_016869015.1 Armatimonadota bacterium | reverse complement strand
TGCCTCCACGTCGCCCACGATCCTCGGTGCGCTGAGCGGCGGGCTGGCCTGGCTCGGGGGACTGGCTGATCTTGGCGAGGAAGTCAGCGAGTTGCTTCTCCCCCGCAGCGCTCGCAATCACGATCGAAGACCTCCTTCCGTCAGCCACCAGCGATACTTCGCCGTTCGCATGACGAAGGAGGTGCGAACCGGCGCCGCCGCTGCCGGCCCCCGGATTCGTGCTCAGCATGAAGCACGCGACGTCGGGGCCCAGGTTGGATACCCTCTGCGTCACGTGGTTGCAGAAGTCCAGCCCTCCGTTGAATTCGACGCAGTCGCCGCCGCGCCTGCACAGGAGGGTGGCCTCGGCGGGACGCGGCGCCGCTGCCGCTGCGATCGCGACGAGCGTGGCGAGGAGGCCGGCGTGCAGCAGTCGACCCGAGAGATTACGCAGCGTTCGGTACATGAGAGCACTCCCTTTGAGGTTGAGCGTGGACAATGCTTGGCGATGATCCCGCCGGCTTCGAGCTTCAGCGCATTTCTGACTTGTTGGCGGTGACCCGGCCGCTGATCACGATGGGCCCGCGGGCGCCGTCAACCGTGAACTCGAACGTGCCGTCCGGGCTCGGCCTGAGCGGCACGCCCGAGGCCGTCAGCGAGACGGTATAGGGCAGGCACCCGCTTCCGGCCCGGCGGAGGTCGTCCCCGCACGCTGCGTCAGGATCGGAAGAGGGTATGAACCGGGCGCAGGCGCTTTGAGACTTGCACGCCGTGGAGAGCGTGTACTGGCCCGGCTCACTCACACGCACGGAGAAGCGGCCGTCCGCGTCGCTCGTGGTCGTGATCAGGGCACCCGGAGGTCTCCGCTTCACGACGACGTCGACCCCAGGAATGGGATCGTTGATCCGCATCCCCGGGTTGACGGTAACAGTGCCGGTGTATGACAGGCTAGGCAGCCCGTCGTTGTTGATGTCCCATTCCGAGACGTTGATCGTGATCTGGCCGCCTGGTCCGCCTGGCCGCCCCGGCGAGGATGGCTTGTCGATCACGAAGGCAAGCCGCTGCCCGGTGCGATCGAGGACGTACGCGCTACCGCCGGCCCTGCCCGGCTGGATCGGCTCGGAGACCAGGTGAATCGTCGGCGGCACGTTGTCGTCCGTAACTGTGACGCGCAGCATGCCCTTCTGCGTGGAGTAGAGTCCGAGAAAGACGGTGTAGCGGCCGGGCGCCAGATCCCTGACCGTGACGTTGCCACGGGCATCCGTCCGTCCGACGTCGATTCGCAGGCCCTCCGGCTCATGGTCGAGACCCACTGCCGTGCCCTGAATCGGAGTCCCGGAGGTTGGCTGTGCGCTGACCTCGGCGGAAACGAGTGGCGCGCCGCATACCGCGAGCATCGCAGCGGCCATGAACCGCGTCACTCCGGGGACGTTGAGTCCTGCGCTCTTGATGCGTCGCATTCTGTTCTCCTCTACTGGAACTTTGCGGTACAGGTGATGGACGTATTGGCCACGATGCGCAGTCCATGCGGACCCTGCGGCGTGCCGGTACAGCCCTGCCAGCCCGCGAAGGTCGCGGGGCGCGACCGGCCAAAGGGAGGCGTGCCCGGAACCGTGCCCGGCCTGGCGGTGAGCACGAATGCCGATCCCGCGGGTCCAGAGGTCACACAGCCCGGAGCGCCCGCCTGGCTGCAGTTCTGGAAGTACAGGCCCTGGAAAGGGTCCGACTCGCGCCCGCCGCTCACGGTGCCG
>VGFB01001339.1 GCA_016869015.1 Armatimonadota bacterium | reverse complement strand
TGTCGGCGATTCCGGCCACGCGCAGGCAACACCCGGCCCGCGCGGCGATCTCGTCGGCATTGTCGGTCAGGATGTGATACGTCCCGGATCCGACGATCCCGTACCCGATGATCCCGATCGAGACGTCGGCCAAGGTAGTGCCGCCTTTGGGGTCGGATCCCGAGCGAGTCGAGGCGTGCTCAGCCGCCGCTCGCTTCGCCTCGGGACTTCGCACTCATCACTTCGCACATCGCACTTCGGCTGCCGTTCACTCCCCGACCGGGCGGATCCAGAGGAGCTCCTGGTCGGCGTCCACGTGGTCGCCATCCGCGGGCAGAACGCGCTCGACCCTCCCCGAGCAGGGCGTCGGGATGTCGTTGTAGAGCTTCATCGCCTCGATCAGGGCGACGGTCTCGCCGATCTGCACGTCATCGCCAACGTCCGCGAAGGGTGGAGCGTCTGGGGAGGGGCCGCGGTAGAAGACCCCGGCCATCGGCGCCCGGACGGCCACCAGCGAACCGATCAGGCACTCGGCAGGCTCCGCAACCGACGGAGGCGGAACGGCAACCGGCGCACCGGCCCCGGCCGGCGTCGACGTTGTGCGCACGAGCACACCGGACTCCCCGGCGGTCACCTCGATCTCCGCCAGGTCCTCACGGGCCGCCAAGGCGACCAGCCACTCGATGTCCTCAGTCCCGATGCGTTCCACAGGTCACCCCCGGTCGCTGCCCCCTGGTGCGAATCGACCGCCGGGCAGCGCCCGCCGGTCTCTGGTGGCAGCACAAGACGCCCAGGCCGAAGCCGAGGGAGGAGTGGTAGCGGCGGAGGGACTTGAACCCCCGACTACGCGGGTATGAACCGCGCGCTCTACCCAGCTGAGCTACGCCGCCACCTGACGCCGGCGACCGCACACGGACTTGCGACGGAGCCGACCTACTGTGCCCTGCGCTGCTTCCGCTTGCGCTTCTTCCGCTTCTTCCGCGCCGCTTCTTCTTCCTCGAACCGCTTCTGCTCGAGTTCGCGACGGCAGTTGCGCTCGATCTGGTCCTCAAGCGTGAACAGCTTCTCGGACGGAGAGCGCCGTAGCGCCTCGTAGTCGATCTTAGACATGGGTGTTCAGACTCCTTCGGACCCAGACTATAGCAGGGGAGGAGGCCGAAGTCAATAAGCCCGCCGCCCACGGTCTGCGCTCCTGTCGCGGCCGGAGTCGCTGCCGTCCACCACCTCGGCCCATGGTCCGCCCGGCACGAGCCGCTCCGACACCACGCTCCACACCGCAGGCGACAGCGAGACCTGCTCGTGGCCCAGGGAGGTGCTGTTCACATCGACGCGCAAGCAGGGAGGAGAGGTGAACAGCGCCATGCGGATCGCAGTGCTCGTGATCGGCGTGCTGGCCGTTTCGTCGTCGGCGAGGGGCCAGCGGCTCGCGGTGTATGAGTCCGAAGCCAACTCGCAAGAATACCACGGGATCTACCAGGAACCGCTGCGGGCCTGGTTGGCGGATCGCGGGCTGGGCTTCGAGGTGATCGGCGACTCCGTGGCCGCCGGGGCCGAGCAGCTGGCGCGGTACGATCTGGTCCTCGCAGCCAGCGTCTATGTCGTGCCCGAGGCTTGCGCGCAGGGGCTGGCTCAGTACCTGAACGGGGGCGGCCGCGTCATCTGGCTGGACTCCCCGGCGCGGTGCCGGGACGCGGGGTTCCGCGCCGCTCTCGGGCTCGGGCCGGCCACCGCCTACGCGCCGCTGACGGAGG
>VGFB01001338.1 GCA_016869015.1 Armatimonadota bacterium | reverse complement strand
CTCCCCGTAGTCCGCCAACACTTGCCAAGGGGTCAACTGCGTCGAGAGGCCCGCGCCGGTGATGAACGCCCGCGCCGTTCTCAGCAGCACCAGAGCGTCGGGGCGACACGTGTGCTGGATGTCCACGTTCGTGCTGGGCATCAGGTCGCCGTAGACGCAGAAGAACGCGGGGACGACCTCCGACCCCGGCCCGACCGCCGGCCAGCCGATCACGTCATTCGCGCGGCTGATGTACGTATCGAGCTCGGGCAGGTACAGCTCGCCCGGGTCCTCCATTGAGATGGCGAAGTCCCGGCTGTGCAACCGCCCCTCCTCGCGGGTGATGCGCATCAGTTCCGCGACTGCCTTGCGGATCCACAGTCCCTCGCCGGGCGGATGACCGTGCTCGCGGCTGTAGCAGGGCGGGCACGAGCCGCCGTTCATCTGATCGAACTCGAACAGGTCGAACCCGGCCTGCGCCAGCGTCCGCGCGCAGGTCCGGAAGTGCTCTTGCGCGTATTCGGTCGCCGGGCACAGGTACGCATGCTCGCCGTCCCAGGTGAAGTAGGCCTTGTCGACCTGCACCTGCCCGTCGCGGCCGATGACGCACGCCGCGCGGCCCTCGCGCTCGAAGAGCTCCCGACCGTCGTACGCGGTGACGCTGTAGTGCGGCGTGTGGTACGCCTCGCGCTGCACCATCCACTTCAGCCCCGCCACCATCGCCTGCGAGTGGTAGCCCGCCTCCCGCAAGCCGCCCAACACCGCCGTCACCTTCCCCGGCCGGGGGTACAGCGGGAAGTAGGCGGGAGAGGTATAGTAGCCGTGCCGCTCCCAGTTGCGCCACTCGACCATCACGTTCGCCGCGCCGAGGGCCGCCTGCCATTCCCGCGCGAACTCGGTCGCGCGCTCCAGCGGCACGAACATGCGGCCATTGCCCAGCGGCCGGAAGTCCGCGCTCAGCACCACCGGCGAGTCCCGCACCCACTCCGGCGTCGCCGCCTCGCCCCGCTTTGGCTTGGCCCACCACTGTTCGCGGGCCCACTCGCGATAGCACGAGGCCGCACCGGTCCACGAGTGCTGCGTCGGCCACGCCTGCACCCATGGGCTGCGGTAGTCGGTCTCTCTCACGGCGGGCCGGCGGAACCAGGTCGAGAGGTCCACAAAGTCATCGCCGATGGATGCGCCGAGCAGCTTCGGCTGGCCCTCCGCATCGCGGCAGATCGTCGCCAGCCCCTGCGTACCGTCGTAGTACGCGGTGAACTGCATCGAGGCATGGCCCGGGTAGCCGCGCCGCTGCCAGCGCTGCCGCTCCATCGCCTCCGGCCCGGCCACGTACCCATCGCCGCCCGGCACGAAGAGGCGATCATCCTCCGCCGAATCGCCCAACGGCCGTTTCACGTGAAGCAGCGGGAACACGACCGGCTCGACGATCACGGCGCCCCGGTTCTCGAGCTCGATCCGGAACGACACCCCAGTCGCCTCGCGCCCGCGCAGGGTCACAGTCGCGTCGAGACCGTCGGCGATCTCCCGGAAGCAGAGCGTCAGCTCCGTCGCCGAGCGGCCCGTCAACTCGACAGCCCGTGCCGCGCGGGAGTCCTTCCATTCCGTCCGGCCGTCGGGATGCGCGAGCTGAACCTGGAACATCGGGCCGCGGCGTTCAGCGAGGTACTCCTCGCCCCTCCGCGTACCGACCAGCGACAGCAGGTCGCCGGTGGCGGCGTCGACGGTCAACCGCAGGCCGAAGCCCTCAAC
>VGFB01001337.1 GCA_016869015.1 Armatimonadota bacterium | reverse complement strand
AGAACCCCGACGACCAGCTCTTCATGCCGACGGTCTTCGATGACGTGGCCTTCGGGCCGCTGAACCTGGGGTGGAGCGAGGCGCGCGTCCGCGACGCTGTGACCCAGACCCTCGAGGCGGTGGGCCTGGAAGGGTACCAGGAGCGTTCCCCCCACCACCTCAGCCTCGGGGAGAAGAAACGCGTCTCCATCGCCACGGTGCTTGTGATGCAGTGCCGCATCATGGTGTTCGATGAGCCGACGACCGGCCTTGACCCCCGCGGCCGCTGGGAGTTCATCGACCTCCTCCGGGGCCTCGGGACCACCAACATCATCGCCACTCACGACCTCGACCTCGTGCGGGAGCTGTGCGACCGCATCGCGATCCTGGACGACGGCCGGCTCGTCGCCGAGGGCAGAGCCGCGGACATCCTCGCAGACCGAACGCTCCTGGCCTCCCACGGACTCGCCCGTTCCGGCAACGCCTGAGCCCGCCGGGCGGGGAGGCGTCGACCCGGCGCGCCGCGAAGCATACCGCGGCAAGCCACACACCCGTCAAGGGAGCGCAGGGTGGCGGAGACGCTGGAGGGCGTCATCGAGGGCGTCGTGTACCACGGTGAGGACACCGGGTTCACCGTCTGCCGCGTCTCGGTGCCGGGCATGGTGCAGCTGGCTACGGCGGTGGGGCCGTTCACCTCCCCCGTGGTGGGCGAATCGGTGCGTCTGCACGGAGAGTGGACGCGTCACCCGCGATTCGGGATGCAGTTCCGGTTCGAGCGGTATGAGACGCTCCGGCCCGCCACCGTGCAGGCGATCGAGAAGTACCTCGGCTCGGGGATGATCCGAGGGATCGGCCCGGTGATGGCCAAGCGCCTGGTGCGGCACTTCCGCGAGGCCACGCTGGACGTGCTGGACGCAGAGCCGCAGCGAGTGCGCGAGGTGCCGGGGATCGGTCCGAAGCGCGCTCAGCTGCTCGCGGAGGCCTGGCGGGAGCAGAAGGGCATCCAGAACGTCATGCTGTTCCTGCAGGGGCACGCGGTCAGCGCCGCGTACGCCGTGAAGATCTACCGTCACTACGGCGACGCGGCCGTGCGGCTGGTCGAGGAGGACCCCTACCGGCTGGCGCGAGACATCCGGGGCATCGGCTTCCGGACCGCAGACCGCATCGCGAGCGCTGTGGGGATTGCCGCCGACTCTCCAAAGCGTCTCGCGGCCGGCCTCGAGCACGTGCTGCTCTCGGCAACAGACCAGGGGCACACCTACCTGCCCAAGGACCGACTGGTCGAGGGCGCCACGGAGATCCTCGAGGTCGGTACGGAGGCTGTCACGACGGCCCTCGGGCAGAGCCTGGCCGCTCCCGGCCCGGAGCGAAGGCTCGAGGAGGAGATCGGGCCGGACGGTACGTCGGGCGTGTTCTTGCGTCCCCTGTTGAACACCGAGAAGAGCCTCGCCGCGCACGTCAAGCGCCTCCTGGCCGCCCCGCCCGGGCGGCCGCCCACGCGCGCCCAGACGCTGGCGTGGCTCGAGCGGACCCAGGCTCGGCGCGGCGTGGAGCTCTCGGAACAGCAGGTCGAGGCGGTCGTGGAGGCGCTCCGGCGGCCTTTCCTGGTCATCACAGGTGGGCCGGGCACGGGCAAGACGACGCTCACGCGGACCATCGTTGAGGCCTGTGAGGCGCTCAAGAGGCGGCTCGCCCTGGCCAGCCCTACCGGGCGGGCGGCCAAGCGGCTGGCGGAGGTGACCGGACGGCCGGCG
>VGFB01001336.1 GCA_016869015.1 Armatimonadota bacterium | reverse complement strand
TTCAACCTCATTCCCGTCATGACGGCGATGGAGAACGTCACTCTTCCGATGATCTTCGCCGGGATGGGCGCGGACGAGATGCTCGATCGCGGTCGGGAGCTGCTGGATCTGGTGGGTCTGGGTGAGCGCTGGAACCACAAGCCCCCGGAGCTCTCGGGCGGACAGCAGCAGCGTGTGGCCATCGCCCGCGCCCTGGCGAACGCGCCCGCGATCATCCTGGCCGACGAGCCAACGGGCAACCTGGACCTGCGGACGGGGCGCGAGATCATCGAGCTGCTGAAGGAGCTCAACGATCGGGACGAGGTCACCATCATCTCGGCGACGCACGACCTGAAGATGATCGAGGCCTCCGATCGCGTCGTCCACATTCGGGACGGCAAGGTCGAGCGGATCGACAAGCGCGAGGACCTCTCCATCGACATCGGGACGATCGACGGGGCAGAGGAAGTTTGAGCAACGGCGTCGGGACGGGAGTCCCGACCTACGAACGGCAACGGCGGCCACACCGGGGCCACCACGAGCCTGGCCGGCCCGCGAGACGCGCACGCTCCCAGAGCACGGCAACTGCCGGTAAGGGTGGCGGCGCTCCCAGGGACGGCGCGGCGACCGCCGTAACCACGCACGCCGGTTTGAGCATCAAGCGAGGACTAGTGCCATGAGGTCCAGACCGCCACGCCAGGTCTCGCGCGCCGGGGCGCGCCATCTCGCCTCCGTGGGCGCGGCCGCGCTCCTGTTCCTGGCCGCCTCGACGGGCTTCGCGGCGCGGCAGACGGAAGAGGAGCACGTCCTCGCTTCAGAGACGCCGTACCAGGCGGTGGCCGGCGAGATCGATGCTCGCGAGATCAAGTCCGTCATCGAGGACCTCTCGCGGATGGGCAGCCGCGTCACGGGCTACCCGGGCTACGAGGAGGCCGCCTCGTACGTCGAGCGGCGGTTCAAGGAGCTGGGCCTCGAGGCGGTGGAGACGGAGACGTTCCCGCTGGTCGTGCCCATGGCGCAGCCCGACAGCGAGGGGCGCTCCGCCACGGTCAGCGTCATGACCGGCGGGACGGCGGTCGACAAGTTCGGGATCGAGCCGATGTGGCCCAACCTGGTGCGGCTCCCCAAGACCCCTCGCAACGGCCTGACGGGCCGACTCATCTACGCGCACAAGGGCAGTCTCCGCGAGTTCAACGGGCAGGACGTCTCCGGCAGCATCGTGATGCTCGACCACAACTGCGGGTCGGACTGGTACAACGGCCCGCTCCTGGGCGCTCGGGCCATCCTCTTCATCGAACCGGAAGAGACCATCCGCGGCGAAGCCGAGCAGAAGTTCATGAGCATGCCGGTTGACCTGCCCCGTTTCTGGGTGCCAAAGGAGGTCGCCGACCACCTCCTCGGGCTGCTGGAGTCGCAGGACCGGGTCACGGTGCGCCTCGACTGCGACATGACCTGGGAGCGCAGACCGGCGTGCAAGAACATCGTGGGACGCATCACCGGGTCCGACCCCGCCCTGGCCAAGGAAACGGTCGTCATCCAGTCCTACTACGACTCCATCTCCGTCGTTCCCACGCTGTCCCCCGGCGCCGAGAACGCCTGCAGCATCTCGGCGATGTTCCAGGTCATCAAGGCCCTGAAGGCCCACCCGCCCAAGCGGACGATCATCTTCCTGGCCACGTCCGGGCACTTCGAGGGGCTGGCGGGCACGAAGTGGTTCATCCGCAATCGCGTGCGCGGGGCGCGGCAGGACAAGCGCG
>VGFB01001335.1 GCA_016869015.1 Armatimonadota bacterium | reverse complement strand
CGCGTGGAGATCGGGAATGTCTGGGACGGGATGAAGCGGTTCGTGCCCGCGCTGCTGGCCGCACTGCTGCTCCTGATCCCGGCGCTGGTCATCAACCTGATCTCTCAAGGCCCTCAGATCGCGGTGAGCATGGCCGATCCCGACAACCAGGGCGCGATGATGGCGGCAAGCCTCTGGAACATGGCGGTGGGCACGGTGCTGAGCATCGTGTTCTACGCGGTGATCCTCTTCGTGTTCGTGCACATCGCCGCGCGCAACGTGGGGCCGGTGGAGGCGATCCAGGCCTCCTGGGAGGTGTTCCGCCGCAACCCACTGATGTTCTGTCTCGTGGGCTTCGTCTATCAGCTCATCGCCGGGCTGGGAGTCATCGCGTGCTGTGTGGGGGTGTTCGTCACGATGCCGCTGATCACCGCGGCGACGGTGCACGCCTACATCGACCACTTCGGCCTGCAGGGAGTTAACATCGAGGAATGACAGGCGGCGGCCCTGGTGGCGTGTCAGCCGTGATTCTGGCAGTTGCCGTCTGCCGTCGTGGGTCGGCTCACCAGAGCCGACGCCGTCCGGCATCGACCTGGAGGCTCTGTCGGCTCTGGTGAGCCGACCCACGACGACCCAAGACTTCACGGCTGACAGGGCCTAGCGCGCGACGCCGGTTACACGCCAGTCCACCTCGCCGAGCCGCCGCAGGTCGTCCAGCGCGGCGGACACCGCCTCCATCGCCTGTGGGCGTTCCAGGCCGGCGTTCGGCAGGCCCTGGTTCTCCAGCAGCGTGAGGTGCGCGTTGGGCGGCAGCTCGAACTGCGGCGTCACTTCGTACAGGAAGTGCCCCGCCAGGATGAGCTCGAGCGGCCGGTCTCCCGTGCCGATGAAGCGCGGCTCCTTCGGCTCGATGTAGAGCTGGTTTGGCCCCAGCAGCACGCGCCCCGCGTAGCCGTGGACTTCGAGCAGGGGCTCCTGGGTGAAGGTGTGCACCTTGGCGCCCTGGATGGTGACGAACCCCTCCGGATCGCCCGGCTTGCCTTCCAGCACGAGGTGTCTGTCGGACTGCTCGTTGTAGAAGTCGCTCATCACGACCGAGTGGTTGTCGCGGATGTGCAGCGTGGGGGCCGAGAGGGTCGCCAGGCGCATGATGAAACCCAGGAAGCCGTCCCGCTCGGCGCGGTCGCCCTCGATGGACACGGTCCCCTCGTAGGAGTTCGCGATCAGGATCGTGGCGCGCGCCGAGTTGCGAAAGCGCAGGTTGCCCTGGACGTGGATGGCGTGGACCACGCTCTCCGGCGACAGGCCGTCGAAGAGGATCCCCTGTGTGTCGGGCTGCTTCTGGTACATCCCGTAGGCGAAGACGCCGTCGTAGGTGATCCGCGACGGCCCGCCGGTCGATGACTGGCGGATGTCACAGGCGAGGTTCACCGGCCCGCTGTCGTGGTGCCCGACCGTGAAGTCGGCGAGGGTGATGTCCTGCGGATCGGAGACCTCGATGGCCGTGCCCCCGTCCGGCCCGCGCCAGAGCAGGCGCGTCAGGAAGCCCCCGCCGCCGAAGCTGTACTGCCCCCCGCCGACCTGCAGGCTGCGGGTGAGAACGTAGTAGCCGCTGGGCAGGTAGGCGAGGGCGCCCTCACCGTGGTCGCGCGCCGCGTCGATGGCGGCCTGGATCGCATCGGTGTCGTCAGTCCGCCCGTCGCCCGTTGCGCCGAAGTCCGCCTTCGCGTCGAAGACCCGGGTCGGGACCGCGGCCTCC
>VGFB01001334.1 GCA_016869015.1 Armatimonadota bacterium | reverse complement strand
CCGCGTCGCGGGGAAGCCGCCGGCTCTCCCGGCTCCTCCGGGGCGCCGGCGCCCTCGGTCTGCGGTTGGGTCAGGTGGACGGCGTAGGCGACCAGAGCGAGGCCCAGGTTCACAACGGCGGCGAGGTAGATGCTGCCCCGGAGGCCGACGGTGGGCAGCAGGAAGAAGCCCGCCGCCGTTGCGCCCACAACGGCGCCGAGCGTGTTGATGCCGTAGAGCGACCCGATCCCCGTGCCGATCTCGCCCAAGCGCTGGACCCGGACCCGGCTCAGAACCGGCAGCGTGCCGCCCATGAGCGCGGTCGGCACGATCATCACCCCCGCCGCCAGGCCGAAGCGCACGAGCCTCAGCAGCCACAGCTGCTCTCCGATGGCGGGGTAGACCGCCACGTAGCCCCGCTCGACGAGGGCGAAGAGCCAGGGGGTCAGGAAGCAGAACAGGCCGATGGCCGCTTCGAGCATTGCGTAGAGCCGCAGCGGGTCGCTGCGGCGGTCGGCAATGCGGCCGAAGATGAGGCTGCCGGCCGCCAGGCCGCCCAGGAACGCCGCCAACACGGTGCTGTAGGCCAGGACGGTGACCCCGAAGACGAGGGTCAGCCTCCGCGACCAGACCACCTCGTAGATCAGCCCGGTCGCCCCCGAGCAGAAGAAGCAGGCCAGCACCACGCCCCGCGGGTGTCGTTGCAGGAAGTCCAGGACTGGCGAAGAGGCCGAGGTGGGCTCGGGCGATTCCCGGTCGGGCGGCCTGCGCCGGGCCATGAGGCTAGCTCCAGTCGAAGATGACCCCGTACAGAGCCCGCGGATCGTCGCGCATCGTGGCGTAGATCGCGGGCGCCTCCGTGACGGGCACGCGGTGCGAGATGATCGGATCGATGTGCACCAGCCCCGTCTGCAGGAAGTGCAGGAGGCAGGCCAGCTCATCCACCGCGAAGTGGCACGAGACCTCGATCGACGCCTCTGTGCCGTGCAGCATCGACCAGGGGAACGTTGTCTCACCGCGAACGGCGATCGCCGCGATCACGCCTCCGTGGGCCAGCAAACCTCGCTCGAAGACGTCGAAGAACAGCCGCTCGTGGCCCGACCCGTCGAAGATCACGTCGTACGGCCCGCCGCGCATCAGCCGTTGCCACGCCTCATCCCCCCGCATGTCGACCACCCGGTGCGCCCCGGTCTCGCGAGCGGCGCGCAGGCGGGCGTCGACCATGTCGGACGCCGTGACGCGAGCGCCGATCGCCCGCGCGCATTGAGCCCCGAAGAGGCCGATCGGACCCAGGCCGCACACCCAGACGTTGCGCCCGGCGCTCATCCGGCTCCGGCGGATCGCCCGCAGCGCAACCCCCGCCACCCCCAGCAGGGCGCAGGCGCCGGGTTCCACACCCTCCGGCAAGACAGTGGACAGTGGGGGCTGGGGGATCGCGTTGACCACGTGCCATCCGCGATGGCCAACGTAGATCCCCAGGAACAGGAGATCACCGACGTTGAGGGCATCGACGCCCTCGCCCACGGCCGCAACCCGGCAGACGTGCTGGTAGCCGTGGCGGCCTGGATACCCGCCGCCAAAGCCGTGGTCGGCCATCAACCCATGGCGCTCCGTCCCGTTGGTGATGCCCGAGTACAGCGTCAAGAGCAGGGCTTGTCCGGGCCCGACCTCCGGCGGCGGGCCCAGGTCGTAGAAGCCCATCTGCCCTTGGGCGGGGAACTCGAGGCCCACATTCCGCACCGCGCTCATCCCTCGCTTCC
>VGFB01001333.1 GCA_016869015.1 Armatimonadota bacterium | reverse complement strand
CGGCCGAGCCGATGAGGCCCGCGACCGGCTCGACCACGCCGGAGAGCTGCCCCCAGAAGAACGCCTTCAGCCGCGACATCCCCTCTCGACGCAGCGGCACCGAGACGGCCATGCCCTCGGGGAAGTTCTGCAGCCCGATGCCAAGCGCGAGAGCCGCGGCGCCGGCGATGGAGGCCTCGGGCACTCCGGCGGCCGCGGCGCCGAAGGCCACGCCGACCGCCAGCCCCTCGGGGATGTTGTGCAGCGTGATCGCGAGGACCAGGAGGATGCTGCGACGCCAGGTGGAGTGCAGGCCCTCGGCGGCCTCGGTCGGCTGACCCATGTGCAGGTGCGGGAGGAGCTTGTCCACGCCGAGCAAGAACAGACCGCCCATCATGAAGCCGGCGGCCGCCGGGATCCAGGCCGGAAGGGGTCCACCCTCCGCGAGCTCGATGGCCGGCGCCAGGAGCGACCAGAAGCTGGCGGCGATCATCACGCCCCCGGCGAAGCCCAGCATGGCGTCCAGGACCTTCTGGTTGAAGGTCCGGACGAGGAACACCCCCGAGGCCCCCAGGGCGGTGACAAACCAGGTGAAGCAGGTGGCCAGCAGCGCCGCCGTCACGGGGTGAAGACCGGACAGGAACTCGGCCATGCTCGCGCAGCTCCGTGGGGAGGTATCGGTTCACGGGGCGATGAAGCACGGCGCACTCCGCCCCGCCGCTCCGCAGTATAGCGGACACACCGAGCGGGGCGCAAGTGCATGGAGGCCGCCCGTCGATGACCGATCCGTGCGTCGAGCACTCCCACGACATGCCGCGGGTGCCGTTCGGCCCCGTGGAGATCTCGCGCCTCGTCCTTGGAGCGAACCCGATCAACGGCGGCTCGCATCTATCGGGCTTCGTGAACCACCAGATGCGGCGCTACTTCACCGAGGAGACGGTTCTGGGGCTGTTGGCGAGGTGCCGCGAGCACGGGGTGAACACCTGGCAGTCGGGCGAGGGGAACCTGGCGCTCTGGCGGCGCTCCTGCGCCGAGAGCGGCCCCTTGCACTACCTCTCGCTCGCCGCCGCCAACCCGGACGACCCGGGTCAGGTGGAGCGCCTCGCCGGGGCCGGCGTTCTGGGGATCGCCCACCACGGGGAAGTGACCGACTCGCTGTTCAAGGCGGGACGCCTCCGCGAGGCGCGCGAGTTCTGCCGGCAGCTGCGGGACGCGGGCGTTCAGGTGGGCGTATCGACCCACATGCCGGCGGTGATCGAGGCCGTCGAGGAGCAGGGCTGGGACATCGACTTCTACATGGCGTGCGTGTACGAGCGGCATCGGACCCGGGAGGAGCTACTGGCGCTACTGGGGCACGTGCCGATCCCGGTCCGGGAAGTCTACCTGGAGTCCGATCCCCCGCGCATGTACGAAGCGATCCGGCAGACGAGCAAGACGTGCCTCGCGTTCAAGATCCTCGCCGCCGGTCGATTGTGCGATCAGCCCGAAACGGTAGAGGACGCCTTCCGCCTCGCTTTCGAGGGCATCAAGCCGCGGGACGCGGTGATCGTGGGGATCTACCCGGAGTACAGCGATCAACTGGCGCAGGACGTTGAGT
Organism: Armatimonadota bacterium; assembly: GCA_016869015.1. GTDB lineage: Bacteria > Armatimonadota > Zipacnadia > Zipacnadales > VGFC01 > VGFC01. The sequence continues at coordinate 166 of VGFB01001333.1, read as the reverse complement.
TGACGAAGCGGTACGGCCGGGGCTAGTGCATCTATGGGAGAGCATTCGAGCCGTGGTTGTTGCCCGTACCTGGGACCGCAGGGCGTCCCGCCTGCTGGCCTGGCTGGTGGTGGCCCCGGTGTGGCGGCCGTCGCCGTTCTCCCCTCTCCCTTCAGGAGAGGGGCCG
>VGFB01001332.1 GCA_016869015.1 Armatimonadota bacterium | reverse complement strand
CAGCCACGGCTGGAACGACGGCACGAGCGCGGGCCAGAGCGGGAGCACCGAGACCGGCCAATCCACCGGCCACGCCGATTCGTCCGGCACGGCGCAGAGCCAGAGCACGAACTGGGGCGCGTCCGCCTCGGCCAGCACCGGCCATGCGGACTCGACTGGGAGCGCGGACTCCGCCAGCGCGGGCGTCAGCGGCAGCACGGGCCACTCTGAATCGTCGGGCACAGCGCAGTCGGTCGGCGGCTCGCAGAGCTCCAGCCACTCTACGGGCGGGTCGAGCTCCGACACGACCTCGGAGAGCTGGGGCACGGCGGACACTAAAGGCTGGGCCGACACGAAAGGCAGTGCCGACACCCGGGGCACGGCGGACACCAAAGGCACGGCGGATACATCCGGCTGGGCCAACAGCCGCGGCAGCGCGGACTCGGTGAGCGGCGGCCGCGGCACCTTCAGTTCGGTGTCCAGCTCGCACAGCAGTACGCGCGGCAGTGCGGACTCGGAGTCCTGGGGCGAGGCGGTCTCCGAGGGTTGGTCGGAGGGGCGCTCGGTTTCGCGTTCCGAACAGGCCAGCCGCTCGCACGGCGAAGGGGTCACGGCCGGCCAGGCGCTCGCCATGTCGGGCGGGCACGCCTTCTCCGGCGGCCTGTCCGCGGGCATCGTGCCGGGCCTGTCGATCAGTCGGGGCTGGCAGACCGAGGACGACGTCGCGATCCGGCTGACCGAGATCGCGCGCGGCCTGGAGTCGCTCTTGAACACCGCCTCACACGAGGGCGGCTTCCTGACCACCGCGCTGATGTTCGTCGGCGAGCAGGGCGCGCGGGCGGCCGAGGCGCTGGTGCCGCAGTCGTTCCACGGGCCGGGCGTGCCGACCCCAGTGCTGACCGTGCCCGCGGACGAGTCGCTGCGCCAGCACGCGCTGGCGTTCCGGCCGTCGCTGGAACCGGACGGCGATCCGTTCGGCATCGGCCTGCTGTGGTCGAAATGGGGCACGCTGCTCACGCCGGCGATGCTGGCCGCCTACACCTGCCCGAACCTCTTCGAAGAGGGCACGGCGGTCACCATCCAGGAGAAGCTGCCGCCGTTGGGCTTTTATCCCGAATTGCCGGGCGAGGTCGTGCTGGGTCACCAGGTCAGCCCCGAGACGGCCGACCTGACCACCGCGCCCTTGCGCCTGGCCCGCGACCGGCACTTCCACACCCTGTTCGCGGGCGACACCGGCTTCGGCAAGAGCGTGGCCGCCGAGCGCATGGTCTACGAGACGACGCGGCACTGGCAGTTACGCACGGTGGTGCTCGACTTCGGCGCGGGCTGGCGCAAGCTGCTGAACGCGCCGGGCCTTCAGGGCCACGTGGAGATCCGCCACCTGTCGCCGGGCGGGGTGCGGCCGCTGCGCTGGAATCCGCTGCAGATCGGCCGCTACATCCCGCCGGAGGTGCAGTGGCGCATCTTCTGCGACTTCTTCGGCACCGTGGCGCGGGCGGGCGTCCGGCGGCAGATCCCGGAGCTGCGCGAGGCGCTGCGCCGGGTCTACCTGGCCGCCGGGGTGCTGGTGGACGATCCGGAGTGCCAGACGAACAAGGTCTGGGGCGTGGTGCGGCCGGGCGAAGCAGCTTCGGTTGGGCAGCCCGCGGGCACGCGGCTGAGCGCACTGCCGGGGCCGGTGCGCCAACAGCTGGCCGTGGCGCGCTCGCAGGTGGTGGGGCTGGCCGACCTCTACAGCGACATCGAGGCCAAGCTGAGCCTGATCCC
>VGFB01001331.1 GCA_016869015.1 Armatimonadota bacterium | reverse complement strand
ATGGAGATGCGCTTCCGCTTCGTCTGGTGGCCGTTCCATCCGATCGCTTACGCCATCGCGGCGGACTGGACGACGGGCCTGATCTGGTTGCCGCTGCTCATCGGCTGGGCGATCAAGGGCCTCATCCTCCGCTATGCCAGCCCGAAGGCCTACCGGAACGCCCGCCCCTTCTTCCTGGGGCTCATCCTGGGCGAGTTCGCCGTCGGTGGCTTCTGGTCGCTCCTGGCCATGGCAACCCGTCGACCGCAGTACCACTTCTGGACGTAGCGCACCGACCGTCGTACCGCGCCCCCGGGCTCAGGGGCGACGTCACTGCCCCGCGCGACCAACGGGCAACAGGAGAAGCGCGATGTGGACTGTGGATGGGCTGCTGGCCGAGGCCGTGGGCGGGCGCGTCGGTAGGCGGTTTGGGGGCCTGGACGACGTGGACGTCATGGCCGCCGAAGCGCTGCGAACCGCCGCCGAGCAGGTGCTCGCCCGGCCGCAGAAGTCCGAGTTCATCCCGGGCGCGCGGCCGCTGAGTCGCCGGCTGCTGGCGGCGCAGTGGACGTTGGTGCTGGAGAGCCTCGGTCTCCCGGCCGAGCCCAAGGTGCTCGAGCTCTGCGCCGGGGGGAGCGACCCGGTGGTGGTCGCGGTCGACACGCTCTTCGGCAACCGGGCGACCTACGTGACCGTGAACCTGAACCGGAAACTGGCGGCGGAGCTGACGGAGCGGGCGCAGGGGCTGGAGCTGCAGATCGAGATCATCGAGGAGGATGCGCAGAACCTGAACGCGATCTTCCCCGACGCCTCCGTGGACTGCGTCTGCTTCCACCATGCCGTCAACGACATCCTGCAGACCGCGGTGGCCGGGAAGTACGGCCTGGACACGCGCGACATCGACTGGTGGCCGACCGAGCGACAGATGATCGAGTGGATGGCCGAGGAACACCGCAAGCATGGGCTGGCCGAGGTCGGCCTGCCGGAGCTCCGCGCCATCCTCGAGGCTGCTGCCCGCGTCGTCAAGCCCGGCGGCGCGCTGGTCTTCGACCACTGGACGTGGGAGTATCACCTCGCCCTCGACTGGTTCCCCGGCGACCTCTTCAACCACCTCATCCCGCTCGCCCGCGAGGTCGCGTTATCCCTCGACACGTGCCTCGAGGAGATCACGCCGGCGGGTCTCGACCGGCAGTGGTGGATGGTGCTACGGAGGAGCTGAGGCCTGGTCCGGTCAGGCGCGGGCGTTTGCCGCCCTCCTGCTTCGGGTAAGCTCGGCGCGTAGACGCAACTCTGACTGAGGATCCACCGACATGCCCCCCGAAGGCGTTGCTGCCCCCTTGCCCACGTACTTCGCGCCCGCGGAACGAGCCACTCCGGACGACATCCGCCTCGCTCGGGAGAGGCTCCTGTCCAACGAGCTGGCCGTCACGCTGCTGAACTCGGTCCCCGACCTCGCGATGGTGCTGAACGAGCAGCGCCAGATCATCGCGGTGAACGACCAGGTGCTGCGCGCTCTGGGCTTCGAGCGGCCGGACGAGCTGCTCGGGCTGCGGCCGGGGGAGCTCGTGGACTGCGTGCACGCGGCGGACGCGCCCGGCGGTTGCGGGACGGGCCCCTCGTGCAGCGTCTGCGGAGCGGTGAACGCCATCCTCCAGTGCCTGGAGACGCAGCAGCCCACCGTCAGCGAGTGTCGGGTCCGGACCCGCTCCCGCGCGGACGGCGGGGCGCTCGACTTGGAGGTCCACGCCACGCCCCTTGAGATCGGTG
>VGFB01001330.1 GCA_016869015.1 Armatimonadota bacterium | reverse complement strand
GCCCGAGCCGCCTTGGCCTGCGCGGCCTCGACGCCCGCCCGTTGTGCCGCCTGCTCCTTCTTCAGGTCGCGCAGCCGATCGCGCGTCTCCGCCTGCTGAGCGCGGTTGCGGCCCAACCGCGCCGACTGGGCCCCGACGCGCGGCGCGACCGCGCACGCGGCCAGGAGGCCGACGGCGGCCAGCACCCGCAGGATGTGCGCCCGTTCTTGTGCCACGAGACCCTCGGCCTCCCCCCGGCCTCACCGGCGACCCGGCGCTCGGCCGTTCACGTGAGCCGCAGGTACCGGCGGAGGCTGAAGGCGCTGCCCGTTGCGCCGACCAGCGCCCCGGCGAGCACCATGCCCAACCCGAACAGAACCAACAGCTTCGTACCGTACAGCAGATCGATGAACGCCAGGTGAGCGTCCACGTAACGGACGACCTCGAGATAGACCAACAGGACGGTGGCCGCGGAGAAGAGGCCGCCAAGCAGCCCGTGGAAGAGCCCCTCGCAGATGAACGGCAGCCGGATGAAGCCGTTCGTCGCCCCCACCAGCTGCATGATGCGGATCTCTCGACGCCGGGCATACACCGTCAGCCGGATCGTCGCGTTCACGATCAGCATCATCCCGAACGCCATCAGCACCAGCAGGACCGCTCCCGACACCTGTACCGCCCGCGCCAGCACCATGATCTTCTCGACCACCTGCTGACCGTACCGCGCCTCTTCTACGCCCTTGAGCTTCTCCAGGGACGCCGCCAACGGCTTGATGTCCTCCGGCGCGGCGGGCTTGACCCGCAAGGCGTCCGGCAGCGGGTTCTCGCCGATGAGCGCCACCGCTTCGGGGTTCGGTACGTAGCGCTCGAAGATGGCGCGCAGGTTCTCTTCCTTGGTCACGTACGTGACGTCGCCGACCCGCGGGTCCTGCCAGACGGCGACCTCCACCTCCGAGTCCTTCGCGTCCTCCTTGAGCTCGACCGTGATGACGGCCTTCTCGGCCTCCATCCGGGCCATGCGCTCCAGGTTCAGCGCGGAGAGGAACATGCCGCCCAGGATCGCGAGCGACACCGCGATGTTCGAGACCGAGGCGAGCGTGAGCAGCCCGTTGCGGCGGATCGCCGACCAGGCCTGAGTCAGCAGGAAGCCGAGCGTGTTAGGCGTGATCGTAAGCCCCCCCCTCATCGTCGCGGATCACGACGCCTTGAGCGAGGGCGATCACGCGCCGCCGCATGCCGTCCACGATGTACTTGTCGTGCGTCGCTACGACGACCGTCGTGCCCCGCTCCGCGATGCTCGCCAGGAGCTGAACGATATCCCAGGACGTCTCCGGATCGAGGTTGCCCGTCGGCTCGTCGGCCAGCAGCAGCGGCGGGTTGTTCACCAGGGCTCGGGCGATGGAGATCCGCTGCTGCTCGCCGCCCGACAGCTCATCGGGGAAGGCATCCATCTTGTGAGTCAGCCCGACCAGCTCGAGGGCGATGGGCACCTTCCGCGACTTCTCCCGCCGACTGGCGCCAACGACGTCCAGCGCGAAACCGACGTTCTCGCGCACGTCGAGCTGCGGCAGCAGGCGGAAGTCCTGGAACACGACGCCGATCTGGCGGCGGAGGAAGGGGACGCGCGACCGATCCATCGCCGCCACGTCCTGCCCCGCCACCACCACGCTGCCTTCGGTCGGCTCGCGCTCGCGATAGACCATCTGTAGGAGCGAGGACTTGCCGCTGCCCGAGGCGCCCGTGATGAAGACGAACTCGCCCTTGGGGATGTG
>VGFB01001329.1 GCA_016869015.1 Armatimonadota bacterium | reverse complement strand
GAGGCAGTCGTCGTGCCCGGGAGCATCGGCCCCGGCTTCCTCTTGCGCGGGGGACGCGACCGCCTCCGGGGCGCCCTCGAGCTTCACGCCGCACGACGCGCAGTACTTGGCCCGATCGGGATTGGGCTTGCGGCACTCCCAACAGAGCATTCGGTTCCCGCCTTCAGGGCACGCAACCCCGCGAGTCTGGGTCCGTGGGTGGGCCGCCGTCGGTTCCGTCGAAGCCTTCAGCGCGCCAGGTCAGGTCGGGCGGTGGCGGACCGAAGGCGGGTGGTTCTGCTGCCCGGGGCGTACCCGGCGCCGCCAGCCGGCACCAAGCGTGACCGCCATCAGCGCCAGCCCGACGCACACCGCGATGACGAGCGCGGGAGACCGGACGCCGGACGGCTGCGAGGCGTAGTACATCGGCCTCCCCCGGGTGTCGACCACCGCCCGCAGGTCGCCGCTTACGTCATGGACGTAGTGGACATCGCCCTCCCCTCGCAGCTCAGCGCCGACCGCCCGGCCGTTGGGGCCGTACCGCAGGACGATGTCCCAGTAGCCGCGTCCGGCCGCTCCGGTAGGCGCCTGCCGCTCGATGCCCAGCACGACGCCGGAGGAGTCGTACACCAGCGCACGGCCGCTCGCATCGACGAGCCGGAAAGCCCCGCCCGCGAGCGGGAGGGTGAAGGCCGCCCAGGGTCCCCGGTCAGCGCCATAGAGCGCCGTCTCGCCCTCGATCCGGCGGAACAGCAGCTGGTGAGTCCCCATGCGATCCTCAACAACCAGCTTGCCGGGCACCGGACCGGCCGACGTGGACGCTGTCGCCTCCTCGAGCTTCAGGGCGTACGGAAGAGCGCACTGGCCGACGGCCTTGCCGGAGGGGCCCCACTCATAGGCCCAGCGGTTGTCTCGCCCCAGATCGACCATGACCGGCCGCAAGGAGGGGTCGAAGCTGAACCGGCTCCCCCAGTAGTCCTCCATGACCCATCCCCCGGCCTCGGTAGGGTAGACCCCGTTCACCCACCAACAGGCCTCCGAGCGGTAGCAGGGCGCTCCCCCTTCGTCTTGGGTCAGGGGCAGGTCGACCTGCCTCTGGGTCAGCTGCTCCATCAGGGTGACCGCGTCGGGCAACCGTGCGGCGCCGACCGACACGGTCCGCGAGGCCACGGTCAAGCGGTAGGGGACGAACAGACCCCATCCGCCCCCGAACTCCTCGCCGCTCCGGACGCCGCGGACCCGGGTGAGCTGCAGGATCGGTCCTCGCCCATCGGCAATCGAGGCGTCGGTAGCGATCTCAACGATCTTGCCCTTGGCCGTGCGCAGGCGCGCCGGGAAGTGGACGACGGTATGCGGCTTGCCGGCCGCCTCGCTCTGCACCGCCGGTAGCTGCTGTTGCGCGATGTAGGCCTCCGACGCGCCTTGCGCCGCGGCGGCCTGGGCCTCCATGGCGAGCAGCCGCTGGGTTGCGGCCGGCATCGCGGCGAAATCGTACTGCGGTCGGACGTCGGCGGCCAGATCGACCCCTCCCCAGATCTCAAGGCCTCCGGTCTCCTCACCGCCGATCGTGTAGCCCAGTTCGGTAGGAGGCACCTCAACGGGCCGCTCCGGCTTCGGCAAAGCGAAGATCAGCCAGTTGAGAGGCACCCCCTGCCCACGCACGTACTTCGCCAGGGCGACCAGCTTGGCATACTCCCGCAGTTCCTGGAGCTCCGGGTGGAGCGCCGCGAACTCCTGGTAGTGGCGCGTGAAGAAGTCCGCGTACTTGCGC
>VGFB01001328.1 GCA_016869015.1 Armatimonadota bacterium | reverse complement strand
CCGGGGAGGAGAAGCTGGCTCAAGGGGGCGGAAGGGAGGCTTCGTAGATCAGGGCGAGGCCCCTCAAGGTCAGTAACTCGTCGAAGTCCCCCGCTTCCTCCGCATGGGGACGAACCACTGCGGCCGCACCGCCCGTCCATAGGACCGGCACCTCCGCGCCCAGGGCGAGGCGCTGCTCGCGGACCAGACGATCCACGAGGCCGGCGAAACCCAGCCTCAGTCCCGCTTCGAGGCACTGCTGGGTCGAGCCTCCGATCGGGGCGACGCGCGCCGGGGGACGATCGAGCCAGTCCGCATCCACCGCCGCGAAGGCGGGGCGACACACACCAGCCCACAGGCCCGCCCAGGCCGACTGAGGGCCGGGGGCGATTGCACCCCCGAGGAACTCGCCCGCGGATGACACTGCGTCCACCGTGATCGCCGTGCCCACATCCACGACGATCACGGCGCCGCCTACCCGGGCGTGGGCGGCTACGGCATTGGCGAGGCGGTCCTGGCCGAGGCGGGCAGGCTCGGCGTAGCGCACGGGCATGGTGGCCGGGAGGGAATGCCCGAGGACGAGGACCTCGAGGCCGCGCGCCTGCAGCGCGTCCGTTATCTGCTGCGTGGCGTGCGGGACCCCGGAGCACACCACCGCGACCTCCGGGCGCGACCGCTCGACGCGGATCCCGGCGTCGTACTGCCCGCCGAAGGACTCGGCGGCGTGCGTCCACAGGCGACGGCTCGCGCCCCACTCGCCATCGTAAGGCGCCCAGTGGATGGAGGTGTTCCCGATGTCCACCAGGAGCAGGGGGCGTCGTCGCCCGTCCATCGCGGAATCACCCTGTCTCACGCTCACCCGAGGTCGACCAACCGGTCCATGGTAACGCTTCGGTCGGGGAAACGCAAGCCGATCACGCGCGCGTGGGTTGCGCCTTCGCCAACGCAGGAGACGAGTCGGCCCGAGGACGCCGGATCGAGGGTGGGCCGGAGAACGTGGTCGTGACCCGCCAGGATGAGGGCCGTCTCGGGCAGCCGCGTGCACAGCTCACCGATCTCGGCGTTGGGCCGGTGGAAGAGCGCCACGATGGTATCGCACTCGTCGCGAAGCGCGCTCACGGCCTCGGCAACGGCGTCCTGCCACGGGCGGAAGCGGTTGTCGCTGAGCTTCTCGAACCAGTGTCCGGGGGCGACCATCGTGGGCATCAGCCCAAGCAGCCCCACGCGCAGGTCGGCCACCTTCAGGACGATGTGCGAAAGCCCGCCCGTGCCGCCGTCGAGGTTCGTCACCAGGCGAGGGAAGCACGCGTGTCCGGTCTTCCACCGCATCCCCCAACCGCGGAAGAAGTACTCGCGATTGCCAAGGCCCATCGCATCATACCCGGCGTCGTTCATCAGCGAGATCGCGCGCTCGCGCCAGGGCAGGACGGTCACGTTCGCCGCGCGGATAGCGTCCCCCGTATCGATAAGCAGCGCGTCGTGCTCCTCCTTGAGGGCACGGAGGCGTGCCGCCTTCGCCAGGGTCAGGCAGTCGTGGAAGTCGGAAGTATGGATGATGCGGAGGTCAGACACGGGCCGCCGTTGCCCCCAACCCGAGACTCGAGACCCGAGACGCCGTTGCCGTCACTCGATCAGCCCGTGGTAACGGCCGAGCCAGTAGGGCAGCAGGTAGTGGGTCGGCTCCTCCTCGTGGCGGCCGTCGCCGCCGCCGTCGAGGCGGTACGGGTTGCTGTTCCACTTCCCGATCGGGCGCTCGTCGGCCGGGAGCGGGTCCAGGCACTCG
>VGFB01001327.1 GCA_016869015.1 Armatimonadota bacterium | reverse complement strand
TTCCGGGCGATGTGGGAGCACTCCGGGACCGGCCCCTTCGCCGAGGAGGGCTGGGCGAAGTCGCTGGATATCCTGCAGGCGAACGGCCTCAACGCCATCGTTCCGAACCTCTGGTGGGCGGGGCTGGCGTACTACCCCAGCGACTACCTGCCGGTCGCGGAGACGGTCGCGAAGTACGGGGACCAGATGGAGGAGTGCGTTCGGGAGGCCCACGCACGCGGCATCGAGGTCCATGCCTGGAAGGTGAACTGGAACCTGGGCAACGCGCCGCAGGACTTCATCGACAAGCTCCGCGCCGAGGGCCGTACGATGGTGGATGTGAAGGGCGAGCCGATCGACTGGCTCTGCCCGTCCCACCCGCTGAACTACCAGCTCGAGCTCGACACGATGCTCGAGCCCGTCCGCAAATACGACGTAGACGGCATCCACTTCGACTACATCCGGTACCTGGGGGAGCACGTGTGCTACTGCCCCGGCTGCCTCGAGCGCTTCCAGGCCGACACGGGGCTGAACGTCACCGACTGGCCTGCTCAGTGCTACAGCGGCGACCTCCACGATCCGTACCGCCAGTGGCGCTGCGACCAGATCACCCGCCTCGTGCGCACAACCAGCGAGGAGTCGCGGAAGCTCAAGCCGTGGGTGAGGATCTCGGCGGCGGTCTTCTCCAACTACCCCTCCACCCGCGATTCCATCGGCCAGGACTGGCTGCTGTGGGTGAAGGAGGGCTACCTCGATTTCGTCTGCCCGATGGACTACACCGACAGCAACAGCGGCTTCCGGCGGACGGTTGCGCGGCAGGTGGCGCAGGTGAACGGGCGCGTGCCGCTGTGCCCGGGGATCGGCGCGTCCGCCCCGGGCCAGCCGGCGGACATGACCATCACGCAGATCGAGATCGCCCGCGAACTCGGGGCGGACGGCTTCACCGTCTTCCAGCTCGACCGCTCCAAAGCCGTCGACCACGTTCCCGCCCTCGGCCGGGGCATGCTCAAGCCCGCGACGTACACACCGACGTTCGCGCCGAAGATCGCCTTCAACCTCCCCGGCGAGCCGAGCGAGGAAGACGGCTTGGTTCATCTGCCGCGGGGTGCGCAGGTCGAGATCCCTCTCCGGCTCGTCACCCTCGGCGCGAGCCGGAGCGAGGTGACCGGCCTGGCCGGATCGGTCGAGCTACAGACAACCACCGGGGATGCTCTCGGGACGCTGCTCGCGTTGCCGCCGAAGGCGGGAGACGAAGCGACACTGTCGGTCAAGCCGCGCGACGGGCGCTTGCGGCTGGCCGCCGTGGGCGAGTTGACCCTCGCCGACGGCTCCAAGCGCCCCTTCGTCGTCCGCAGCGCGCCCTTCGCCTTCGACCGGTAGCCGCTGAGAGGAGCATGCCAGTGATCCCGCTGCTCGCTTTGGTCGCGTCGCTGGGATCGGCGGCGACCGTCGAGGTCGCCGGGCTCGACTCCGCCGCCATCCAGGCGGCCCTCGATCAGGCCCAACCCGGAGACACCGTACAGCTCGTCGCGGGCGAGTTCACGATTGCCGAGGTCCTCAGACCCAGGTCGGGCACCCGGCTCCTCGGCGCCGGTCAAGGGGAGACGATCCTGCGCTTCGCGAGCGAGACCTCGGCGCAGACGATCCTGCTCTCCGGCGTGGAGGATGTGGAGATCGCGCACCTCACCGTAGAGGGCGATTCCAACCCCCGGGCCGCGCAGGGGGTGTTCGCGCACGACTCTCGCCGTTTGAGCCTCCACCATCTCACCGTGCGCAACCTCGTG
>VGFB01001326.1 GCA_016869015.1 Armatimonadota bacterium | reverse complement strand
TTCCTGAGCGTTCAGTCTCACCAGCGCCAGGCCTCCGGCAGCCGCGAGCGCCAGCGCCTCGCGTCGTGTCATGGACCGCGGCGCCGTCATCCGGACTCCCCGCTTCCGCCCCCCGGCTCCCGCTGCCCCAGTTGTGCAATCGCCGCCATGACGCGGGCCGTGATCTCCTGTAGCTCGGCCTTCGAGGCCTTGCCGCCGCCCGCGGCGGCCGTGTCGATCGGCTCGCCATAGGTGATGGAGATGTCGGCGCGCCTGGGGAACTTCCCGCCCATGGGGTAGGACTTGAACGTGCCGCGGATGTAGGCCGGGATGATCGGCGCCCCGGCGCGGTTGGCGATCAGGGCCGGCCCGACGCCGGCCTCCTCGACCATGAGTTCCCCGTCGGGGCTGCGCCCGCCCTCCGGGAAGATGCACAGGAGGTTGCCCTGCTTCAGCAGCTCGACGGCGAACCTGATGACCTTCGTGTCGGGATGGTCGCGGTCCACGGGGAAGCACCCCGTGCGCCGGATGAGGAACCCGAGGACGGGAACCTCGAAGAGCTGCTTCTTACCCATGTAGAAGCACGGGCGCTTGAGGCCGCCGCCGACGACGGGGGGGTCGAGGTAGCTCGTGTGGTTGGCGGCGATGACCGCGCCCCCGGTCCGGGGCACGTTCTCGCGCCCGTACACGCGCCACTTGCCGAGCAATCGGAAGAGCGAGGTGCTCAGGAAGTGGCCGAACCAGTAGAGCCACGGCACGATGCGGCTCATCGGGCTTCGGCCTCCCGGACCAGATCGATGATGCGCCCTACGACCTCCTCGATCGAGAGACCGTCGGTGACCAACTCGTGGGCGTCCTCGGCCATCCGCAAGGGGGCGACCTCCCGGCTGGAGTCACGCCGATCGCGCTCGGTGATCTCCGCCAGGACTTCCGCCTCGGTCACGTCCTTCCCCTTGGCCTGCAGCTCGAGGTACCGTCTTCGCGCGCGCTCGGGCGGCGTTGCCGTCACGAAGACCTTCACCTCGGCAGCGGGGCAGACCACCGTCCCGATGTCGCGCCCCTCCATCACCACGCCCCCTCCGGCCGCCAGGCGCTGCTGGGCAGCCGTGAGGTGCTGCCGGACCTCGGGGATCGCCGACACGGGCGAGGAGCGCGCGCCGACCGCCGGGTCGCGCACCGCCTCGGTGCAGTCCTCCCCGTTCACGAGGAAGCGCTGCCCCGCCTCGGTGACCCGAAACTCCATCCGCGCCTGCGCGGCCTGCGCCGCGAACCCCGCCCGGTCCTCTTGCGCCAGGCCGGCGCGCATGCCCAGCAGGGCGACGGCCCGGTACATCGCGCCCGTGTCCACGTAGGCGTAGCCCAACTGACGCGCGACCTGTTTGGACACGGTGCTCTTGCCGGAGCCCGCAGGCCCGTCGATGGCGACCGTCACGGGGCGTCTTGGCGTCATGTCGGCTCCTCGCGATCTACTCTCCGGCCGTCCGCCCGGTGGCGATGCGCTCCATCGCCGTCTGGTATGCGCTGATGCGTCGCAGAATGCCGAACGCTGCCGGCAGACCCAGGATCCAATACGCCGCAGGCCACGCCGGCGCCCCGGAGTGGAAGAACAGGTACACCGCGAGGGCCGCGATGCCATCCACGATGGCACATCGCGCGAACAGCGCTGCCCGGGGGGTGGTGGGCCGCACGGACCCGAACACCAGCACGCCATCGAACATCGGCATGAGGAAGTACGCCACCGGCAGCAGGCCGATCAGCGCGAGGGGGATCGCAACGTGGAAATGC
>VGFB01001325.1 GCA_016869015.1 Armatimonadota bacterium | reverse complement strand
ACGTCGCCCCCCCACACGCCGCTATATGGGGGCACGCGGCTGGAGGCCGACGTTCCGGCCGGCGCGAGCGCGAACGTGCCGGTGGAGGAGAGGGAGTAGAGCGGCAGTGCGGAGCTCGCGGCCTCCCACGGCTCCGCACCGGCGCGGGTCAGGCCACCCGCCGGCACGACGGGCGCGACTCACCACGCGGCCGCGGGCAGGCGGATCGAGGCGGTAGCCGTCTCTCCCGGGGCGCAGTCGCCGAACTCGAGCACCAGGCGGCCGGGCTCGACGGCGGCGGGCCCAGTGAGGGAGCCCTCCCCGCGCAGGGCCTTCAGCGGTCGGTCGGTCAGGTTCCGGAGCGAGACCTGGCAGCTGAGGCCATCGTCTTCGACGCGCACCTCCCCGATGATGGCGATCTGCTCCGCGAGGGTCTGCTCGTAGCGCAGCAGACGTCCGGGAACGATCTCCTTCCACTCGACGGGCCCCTCGTCGCCGAGGAGCGACCGCCCTTCGCTGGCCAACGTCGCAGGCAAGGCCAGGACTTGCGATTCAGCAGGATCGGCGGCGCGGATCACGCGCACGGTCGCGGGCTCTCGTCCGGGGACCGCGCGCAGGGCGTCCGGAAGGCCTCCTTCGGCGAGCAGCCAATCCAACGCGGCCCGCATCTCCTCCGGGCGGAAGCCTCCAGGGCCCGGCGCGCCCTTGTAGGCGATCTTGCCGTCGATCCCCACGACATAGAGTCGGTCCGGCCAGCCGGCGTAAGCGGTCTCAACGGCGTTGTCCATGCCGTCGATGAGCATCGGGATCGCGAGGTGGAGTCCGGCCTGACAGGACTGGGCCACGGCGCTGCGCTCGCCGGAGCTGCGGGGCGAGGTCACGATCACCTGGTCCTGCAGGTTCGCGCCGACCTGCCAGCCGTCGGCGGGGTGGGCTTCCCGGATGTACACGAGGAGGAACGCTACGCGGTCTCGGTACTGCCGGTACATCTGCTCCAGGACGCCAGACTGGCGCCGGAAGGGCGGTCACGTGTAGCTGCCGAAGATCAACGCGACCGGAGCCTCGCCCCGGAAGCTCGATAGTTGGGCCTCGGCGGAGCCGTCCAGCGTCTTCAGGGTGAAGTCGGGCGCCATGTCTCCGGCTTTGAGCGAACCATCCCGGCTCTGCTGAGAGCGCCCGGGGCACGCGGAGCCGAGAAGGAGCGCCGCGGAGGCCAGCGAAAAGGCTGCGCGGTGTGTTGAGCCCAACGGCTTCACCTCGCGGAGAGAGATACCCTGGTTCTGACGCTTGGCGCGGCGACGAGGTTCGCACCGGCGCGGGAAAGAACCGCGGATCCCGGTAGACAGGAGGCGAGAAGCCACATGAAGCGCGCACCAAATGGGCCGATCGTCGCCGCACTCTCCGTCCTTCTCCTGACCCGGATGATCGGGGCTCAGAACCTCGCCTACAACGGCGACTTCGAGGCGACGAGGGAGGCGAGTCCCCCGCCCGGGTGGACGATGTGGGGCGCGCAGCCGTACAAGGTCCCCGAGAACTTCACCCGCGACACGACGCGCCCGCATGGCGGCGCGGCGTGCTTCCGCATCCATCACCCCGCCGATTCGGCCGGGTACATCGTCACTGCACCGGAGCACGCGATCCGTCCGGAGATGGGCATGAGGTACGAGGCGTCCTTCTGGGCGCGAACGGACAAGCCGGGGCCCTCGCAGTTCTACCTGACCGCCTACGAGACGATCAACCCCTTCCGCGATGCTCCTACGCCGGGGCGCTGGGCGATCGACGTGACAG
>VGFB01001324.1 GCA_016869015.1 Armatimonadota bacterium | reverse complement strand
TGGGCTTTCACTGGGACATCACCCAGGCCTGCAACTTCCGCTGCAACTTCTGCCTCACGAACTCGGGCAAGGCCGGCCCCGGGGAGCTCTCCCTTGAACGGAAGCTCGATCTGATCGAGCGGCTGTTCCGCGTCGGGGTGCTCTACCTGAAGATCCTGGGCGGCGAGCCTCTGGTGGCGCCCGGGGCCCTCGATGTGATGCGGTACGCCGCCGCGCGCGGCCTGCACCTGCTGCTCAGCACGAACGGCAGCCGGCTGTCGGAGGCGGTCGTGGCCTCCCTCGCCGCGATCCGAGCGAACATCCGCTACCTTCAAGTCAGCCTCTACGGCGCGACGCCTGCCGCGCTGGCGAGAGTGGCGGGCTCGCCTCGTCACTTCACAGCGGTCCAGGACGGCCTGCGCCGGCTGCGCGACTACGACCTGAGGTTCACGGCGATGTCGGTGCTATGTGTGGAGACGCTGGTCGATGTCGTGCCGTTGTACCGCCTGGCTCGCCGGGCGGGGGCGCAGGCCTTCAGACTGACCCTGAAGACCGACAGCGGGCGGGGCTGTGCCCCCGGGTCATTCCGGAAGGCGACGACCGACCCCGAGTGGCGGCGGCTGGCGGGCGTCCTGGAGGCCCTCTCCGGGGAGCAGAGCGACGCGACCCCCGTCTCGGTGCAAGCCAGGCCCACCTTCGGCGAGTACCTGGGCCGGGAGTTCGGGCTGGCTCACTACCACAGCAAGTGCGAGGCCGCCATCCGGTACCTCTACGGCGACGCCGCGGGCAACCTGGCCCCGTGCCCGTTCCTGGCCAACCCCAATGCCCACAGGGCCGGCGACCGCCTCCCCGTGTTCCCCTTCAACGCCCTGCGGGATGACCTGCTGGACGTGTGGCACTCGCCCGAGTTCGAGCAGTTCCGCTCACTCTTTCGGCTCAGCCGCAACCCAATGACGTTCAACCGCAACTGTCCGCGCCTGGGCACCGAGGACTGCCGCCCGTGTGTCCTCAGCGGGTGCCAGTGCCCGGCGCAGATCGGCACACTGCGCCGAGCCCGTCGGTCGGCGGCTTGACACCGACACGGCTCGGGTCGCCCCGAGCCGCGCGGTTCCGCCGGTACCGAGTGCCGCCCCTCACACCAACGGCGTCTTGCCCGGGATTGGCACCTCGTCCACGGGCAGGTCGCCGAAGTCGGTGAGGTTCTGCGCGCGGCTGAGGAGGTCGAGCTTCGACTCGTTGAGCACCCAGTCCCAGTTCACGCGCTTCCCGGTATAAGCCGACATGCGCGCCATGATCGCGCACAGTGTGCTCTCCGTGACCTGCTGGGTCTCGTTGATCGGCGTGCCGGCCCGAATGCTGTCGATGAGGTCCTTGTGCTCCTGCACGTACGCATCCGGATCGCCGTCGCCCTTGTGGTTGTAGCTCTCCTTGCCCCGAATCCAGCCGCCCGGCCCGGAGACGCCCTCGCTGCCGATGGCGTGTTCGCTGACGTTCCCGTCGGAGTTGTCGATCTGGCGGCACATGCTGAGGACCTTCACGCCGTCGGGGTAGTTGAAGTCGGCGGCGAAGTGGTCGTAGATGTGCCCGAACCTCGGCTCCGTGCGCATCTGCCGCCCGCCGAGGCATACCACGTCGGTCGGGTGGTTCTGCAGCACCCAGTTGGCGACGTCGAGGTTGTGCACGTGCTGCTCCACGATGTGGTCGCCCGAGGTCCACGCGAAGTACAGCCAGTTGCGGATCTGCCACTCCACATCGCTCCACTCGGGGTGATCATCGTGGTTGTGGCTC
>VGFB01001323.1 GCA_016869015.1 Armatimonadota bacterium | reverse complement strand
GACCAGCAGGGCTGCGTGTCCAGCAGCGGGTCATCGGTGAGCCGCACCGGCTCGGTCCCGTCCGTGTTCATCACGTAGATGTCGCCGGGGTTGTTGTCCCGGGCGGAGACGAAGGCGATTCGCGTTCCATCCGGCGACCACGCCGGCAGCGAGTCGGAGGCCGGGTGTCGCGTCAGCCGCATCACGCCTTGCCCGTTGGCCTGCATGGTGTAGATGTCGCCCGGGTCGTTGGCTCGCTGCGACCAGAACGCCAACTCCTCGCCGTCCGGCGACCACGAGGGATGCCCGTCGTAAGCCCGATCGTTGGTCAACCGCGCCCGGTTCGTTCCGCCGACGTCCATGACATAGATGTCGCCCGGGTTGTTGTCCTCGTCACACACGAAGGCGATGCGTCCCGTCAGCACCGGCGCCTCGTCCTGCGCAGTGACCCACCAGGCGGGGGCCATCAGGATCAGGATCGCGACAGTGAGGACGCCGCAAACGGCCGTTCCAGAGCGCATGGATCCCGTTCACTCCTCGGTCGGGCCGGTAACTGTCTCTGGTTCATGGTACCCGCCCGACTGTAGGTTCACACGCCACTTCCGTTCCTGGCAGGGGCCTCGTGCCCTCCAGCAGCAGCGTCGCCGGCACCCCCGGCAGCGTGGGCCATTCGCCTAGCTCGCACAACCGCGTCACCGCCAGGCCGCCCAACCGAAGGGCGCCGAAGTAGTCGGCTACGGAGTGGAGGTGGTTGGGCACGATGTATGGCTGGCCGTCATGCGAGAAGGCGGTGCGCAGGCCCAGCAGCAGGTTCACAGGATGGAAGTCGGTGATGATGAGTCGCCCGCCCGGGGTCACGCGCGCGGTCAATCGCCCCACAGCCTCGCGGAGGTCCGCGACGTGGCTCAGCACCAGGCAGCAGAGGACGAGGTCAAACAGCCCTGGCCCATCAGGCAGGTGTGCGATATCTCCCGCCTCCAGACGCACGTCCACGCCCCTCGCCTTGGCCTTCGCGCGGGCCCGGTCGAGCATCTCAGGGGTCGGGTCGATCCCCAGCACGTCAGCCCCTTGCGAGGCCAGCCGGAGGGCGTGTCGGCCCGTTCCACAGCCCACGTCGAGCACCCTCAGACCACGCGGGGGCCCGATGATGTCGTGGATCCGGGTCTCCTCACCGAGCACGACCGGGTTGTCCATCTCGCTGTCGTAGCTATCCGCCCATAGTGAGTACCCTTCGAGGCCGGGGGCCTCGCAACGGCGCGCCAAGTCGGGCGGGGGGTTGTCGAGAGCGGCCGCCAGCTCTCTTAGAACTCCGGGCAGATCCGCAACCGCCCGGGCGAACTCGTCTTCCGTCGTCTCCCCAAACCGCCTCGTCCGGGCCAAGCACTCCATCAGCGCTCGCTGCACGATCCGTCGCCTGGGAGCGTGGTCCATTGCGACCTCCTCATGCCCCCGGCCCGCAGCGGGCGCGGGCGGCCGCCAGGTCGGAGCCGCGAAAACGGGCGCCGGTCGTGACCGAACGCACGGCGCCCGTCTTGACTCCCGTCTGTGGACAGGCCGTCTAGACCCCGGGGTCCGGGGGTTTCTCGCCCAGCAGCACGCGACCGATGTCGACAGTCTGGCCCTCATTGACACGGCCGTCGAGGATGTCCGGGTTCAGCACGTCACCGTAGCCGGCTTGGGGCGTGACCACCACGGCGAAGTCCCCCGGAGGCACTCCCGTGATAGCGAACCTCCCCGTCGTGCCGTCGCTGGTGTCCGTCCGGTTGCCCACGGACACCGTCTGCCCGCCGA
>VGFB01001322.1 GCA_016869015.1 Armatimonadota bacterium | reverse complement strand
ATCCTCTTCTCTCGCCTGTCGACCCTCTGGCGGTTGCGGCCCTGGTGTTGGCCATCACCGGCCCGTTCACCGCAGGCGTCGGCTCGATCGTCAGCCTCGTGTTCGGGGTGGTAAGCCTGCGGCGCATCCGGGCCTACGGGGGCCGACTCGGCGGTCGCAGCCATGCCCTGGCCGGCGCGGTGATCTCCGGCGCGCTGCTTGGCGTGGCGGCCGTCGTTTCAGTCATCAGCCTGGCTCTGTGGGTGCCGCGATCACGCCAAGAGCAGTGTCTGAGCAACGTCAAGCAGCTCGGCCTGGGAACGATGATGTACTGCGCGGACTACGACGAGCGGTTCCCGCTCGGCTCGACCTGGTGTGACGGCCTCCAGCCCTACGTGAGGAGCCTCGAGTTGTACCGGTGCCCGGCCGCGTCGTCCCATGAGCGCGCCAAGATGGACTCCTTCGCCGGGGGCCCGATCGGCACGTATGCTCTGAACCTGGACCTGGCGGAGACATCCGCGGCTGTGTGGGACTACCCCGCCGAGACCGAGATGCTGCTGGAGTCCGGGATCGGGTGGAACCAGCTCGCGGGGCCCGGCATGGTCGGCGCCGTACCGCGCCATCGCGGCGGAGCTCACGTCTGCTATGCGGACGGGCACTGCAAGTGGTGCCGCGTGAGTTCGGCTCCGCCGGCCCCCGAAGGCAAGATGCTGGACGAAGGCACGCGGCCCCTTGAGTGGACGGGAGACCCGGCGCTTCCTGAAGGCGGGTATGAGCCGGGCGCAGCGCCCATGGGGTCGGGCTCCGAGGAGTCCGCCCCCACGAAGTGAGCCCGGCCCCGGTCAGCATCGGCCGTGCGGACGAGGGAGGTAGCGCATGGACGCGCAGCAGCCACGCAAGCGAAGACGCCCTGGGTCGGCCCTGTTAGTGGTGGTCGCACTGTTCGTGGTCGGTGCTGTCGTTGTCTGGCCGCGAATCGCGCCGCCTCGCGCCATCGGAGACGCCTCGGCGGAGGTCATCAAGGCCCTCCTGGCAGAGGACTGGACCCGGGTGGCGACGCTCTTGGACACCGTCACCCCGCAGACCCCTTCGCCCGTCCTCCGCCTCCTCAAGGCCCACGCCTGCCTCGCGCTGAACCGCAACAACGAATCGCTGGGGCTTCTGCTGGCAGCCTCGACCGACGCCGACCTCCAGGCCTGGCACACTTGGACAGCGCAGCTCGCCAAGCGGCACGGCACCAGAGCCGTCGTACACTACCTGGTGGGCGATGCGCTTGCCCGCTTGCGGCAATGGGACTCCGCTGTCGGCGCTCTCACGGACGCCCTGAGACGCCACCCCAACGACGGGATGGCGCTCAATGCGAGAGGGATCGCATACGCGGCGATGGGCAACCTGGACGAGGCCCTCGTGGACATCGAGGAAGCAGCCAAGGCCAATCCCTCGCTGGCCGAGGTCCACACCAACCGGGGGGCGCTCAACATCCAGCGAAGACTGGCTCCCGAGGCCGCACTCGCGAGCTTCCGCAAGGCCCTTGAGCATTCGCCGGACTACGTTCTCGCCCTTAACGGCCGCGGGGCCATCGGGACAGTGCTCAACCAGTTCGATGAGGCCGAGACGGACTTGCGGAGGGCCGCAGAGCTGGCTGAAGGCGACTTGGGGGCCCTGCTGCCCGTCATTGTGGCCAACGGCCTCGAGCTGGCGAGAGCAAGAGACGCTGCCCTCGCGAACATGCTGGCTCGCGCTGGAGGAGCAGAGCCCGGCACAGAGATGGATGTTAGCTACGCCAAGAACCAT
>VGFB01001321.1 GCA_016869015.1 Armatimonadota bacterium | reverse complement strand
CTGCAGCGCCCTCAGCCCGGCCGCCGTCGCGTCCGCGTCTCCCGTCAGCAGCGCGAACTCGAGCACCTGCGTTGCGTTCCGCGCGCTCAGCCCCACCTCCGAAGCCCCCTCCGGACCCAGCACCTCGTAGTTTACGCCCTCCAGCGGCCACGCCCCGGCCTTCTCGCCGCCGAAACGCCACGTGCCGTCCTCGTGCTGCGAGGCGATCAGCCCCCGCACGCTGCGCGCCTGCTGGAGGATCGCGTCCGGGTTCGCCCGGTGCTGAAGCTGCAACTGCTGCGAGCGGGCGTCCCCGCCCATCACCTCCGCCGCCAACGCCCGCGCCTGCTCCGCCGCCTCGCCCGTCTCCAGCACGTTCGCCCCGCGCAGCAACCAGTGCGCCGGGCTCGCATCCGGCCGGAACCCCACGATCAGGTCCGAGTACCACTTGCCCCAGTCCGGGTTCCAGAGCGCGTGTTCCTTCGAGTACCCGCCCAGGCTGAACTCCAGCTCCTTCCGCAGGTCGCCGCGAGGGTAGGGGAGCGGGTCGGGGACGCCATGCTGTGCGAACCACGCGTCGACCGCTGCGAGGGAGTCGCTGGCTCCTGCCTCCGCGAACAGGTCGGCCTGGATGACCAGATTCTCCGCGGCCTTGAGCGTCACTGGCTCCGTCGCCCGCCGTTCGTTCTCGGGGACGCCGCGCCCGACCGCAGGCAGGAACAGGCCCATCAAGTGGTTCGCGTGCCCCTCGAAGCGGTTCGGCGTCGCGAACGCGAGGCTCAGCGGCCCCGCCTGCTCCGCTGACATCTGCTCCGCCGGCGCATCCCACAGCAACCCAACCACTGAGTCGCCCACCCTCATCCCGACGGCCGGAATCGTGACCTTGTACGGGTGCGGTACACAGCGGACGCAATCGGGGTGGTCGGGCACGATGTCCAGCGCATTCGACGACTCCTCGCCCTTCACCAGCCACTCCAGCCCCGGCAGGATCGCGTCCTGGCGCTCCGGAGCCCCGCCCTCCCCCGCGTAGAGCATCGGGCCTTCCAGCGCCGTGATCTCGAGATCGTCCTTGGGCGTCAGGATGAGCGAGTAACCGATGCGATCCGCCCCAGGCGAGGCACCGAGGGCCCAGGCCATCGCGCAGGAGACGCCACCGACCTGCGCGGCCCCCGTCAGCGTCACTAGCACCCCGTTCGTCGTCTGGACCCCGACGGCGTCGCTCGCCGTCAGCACAACCTCCTGACTCTCCGTCGCCAGCAGCCCCAGCCGCGGGAGGTACGCCACCGTGGTCCACTTCCCGCCCTGCGCCGTCTGCAGCGCTCCGAACCCGTAACCCTCGGCGCCCCGGCGGAGGATCAGCCGCGTTCGGTCCGAGCCGATGACGAGCTGGTCGCCCGCCTCGCGGCAGTAGGCCTTGCCCTCCGTCCGCATGTCTCTGGGCAGCGCCTCGACGACCGTGAGCGGGCTCGTCAGCTCCCCCTCCACTCCCTCCATCGTCGCGTGCAGCCTCGCCAGCGCCGTCGGCTCCGAGGCCGTCACGCGCCACGACCCAACAACACCCTCCATCCCGGGCCGCAGGCTGTCTCCCGATGCTTGCGTCTCGATCCGCAGGCTGTCCGGACCGGTCAGCGAGCACTTCGGCGGCGGCGCGATGGCCGTGCCCGCGTTCCGCGCGAGCAGCTCGACCCTCACCGTCTCCTTCGGCTTGAGGACCATGCGGGACACCCGCAGCTCACCCAGGGCCACCTCAGCCTCCAGTGTGAGCGCGGCGCCGGTCTCCTGATCGCCCGAGACCGCCTGC
>VGFB01001320.1 GCA_016869015.1 Armatimonadota bacterium | reverse complement strand
GGCGGTAGAGGCGGCACCAAAGGGCCGAGGCATCGGCGAGGGCGACGTCGTTCTCGCGCGCGAAGCGCCGGAGGCCCTTCACGTAGGCGCGCGGGTCCTCATCGAACTTGAGGGTGGTGACGCCCATCCAGTCGGGCCGGACGAGGTGCGGCGTGATGAGGATGACCTCCGCCGGAACGCTGCGCATGTGCTGCATGATCGTGGCGTAGTGGGTCTGGGTCTGCTCCTCGTTGAGGCCGGCGTCGTTCACGAACTCGATGGTCACGAGGTCGGGCTTCGGGTCGAGGACATCGCGCTTGAAGTCGTAGGTCCCGCCGGGCGGCGCGGCCATGTAGCCGCCGCTGTTCTGGCCGCCCCAGCCCGCGGTGAGCAGCGTGATCTTCGCCTGCGGGAAGCGCTCCTGCAGGCGCTTCTGGAACCGGTACTGGTACCAGAGGCTCTGGTCGGCGCCCACGCCGCCGCCGCAGGTGACGCTGTCGCCCCAGGCGATGATCTTCACCTCCTCGCCCGCCCGCAGCTTGGCGAGGGTCTTGGGCAGCAGCGTCTCGGCGGTTGGCGCGACCCCGAGGTCCGGCAGCGCCTCGATCGGGAAGAGGTTCTCCTCGGTGAGTTGCTCGGTGCGGCCGGGGATCCAGAGGTTCACGATTGCGACCTCACCCGCAGCCGGCACCGGGGGCAGCATGTCCCCGACGTTGGGCTCGCCGACGATCAGCCGCGCCTCGCCGCGCTCGTTGACCACCACGCTGTCCAGCCGGTGGGGGCTGTAGCGGTAATCGACCAGAACTTGCTGGTCGGCCGGGATGCCTCCGCCCTCGATCCGACCGAAGTTCGCCCAGAAGCCGTCGAGGGTGTAGTCCCGATCGAGCGCGTACGTCTCGCCGCCCGCCGAGCGAACCACGAAGCTCTCGGGGAGGAGGCAGCCGGTCGCGGTGCACTCCTCGGTGATGAGCCTGCGGGGCTTCGCGCCACGGGCCCAGGGGCCGGCGTTCACGTTGAAGGGGGGGAGCTGAGCGAAGGTCTCGCCGATCACGTCGACCACCTGCGCCGGAGGCACGTCCAGCTCGACGGCCCCGGCGAGAGTGACGTTCCGGTTCTCCAGCCTGACGGTGCCCGGACCGACGCTCACGGACCAGGGACCTGTGAGGCGAACGGGCATGGAAGGGCCGCCCTGGGCAACTGCGACGGTGGCTGGAAGAGCAGCGAGAGCGAGGCAGCCGAACGAGACCATGGCCGGAGGCTCCTTGAGGGCGTGGCGGTTCCGCGTGCCCAACGACAGCGCCCCGGCTGCCAGGCCGGGGCGCTGCTGTTCGCCGAACGGGGCAGACTGCCCTTGCGGCTACGGCTTGACCTCGATCTGAACGGTCTGCGCCGTTGCGCCGGCTCCGCCGGCCAGGCTGCACTTCACGATGAACTGGTCGATGCTCTTCAGCAGCACGTTGTTGCGCACCGCCGTGGTATCGATGGTGACGGACCAGTGGCCGTCGGCGTTGGCCTTGACCTTCCCCTGCTGAACACTGCCGGTGACCCGCGCGCCCAGGAGCCGCGAGCGCCCCTCATAGGTGACGTCGTAGGTCACGTTGCGCTCGGGCACCGAAAGGCCTCGCAGGTCGAACGTCGGCCCGACCGTTGCGTTATCCGCGGGCGCCTCGATGGCAAGCTTGCCCTGCACGCGCGTGTTGACCGTGACCCGCTGCGGATCCTCGAGGACATGCGTCGCGTTGTCCTTGTCGACGAAGTTCCCTCGGATCACCGCGTTGGTCACGTTGTCCCCGCGCTTCACC
>VGFB01001319.1 GCA_016869015.1 Armatimonadota bacterium | reverse complement strand
TGGGGGCCGGCGCGCCCTCCGCACCGGCTGGGGCCGAAGGGGGCGGCCCCTGGAGCGCTCGCATCAAGTCCATCATCGACAGCGCAGCGCCGATCTGCACCCTCTCCGCGACCACCACGGTCGGCATGCCGGTCACGACCACCTCATCCCCGGCCTTCAGCTCGCCGCGGCCGATCGGCGCCATCTGCGTGATGGCCGTCGCCTCGTGAGCGATCACGATTCGGCTACCCCGACCCGGTACGCCGACCTGGATGTAGCCCATGACCGGGTTCGCGTCCTCGATGGCGCCGAAAGCGACCCGCTCCATGAGGTCGCCCATCGGGTTCGTGCCCGGGCCGGTTGGCGCCCCGCCGAATGGGAACTGCGCCGAGGCGCTCACGAAGGTCGAGAGCGCCGCCATGAGTGCCGGCAAAGCAGTACGCAGCAAGGCAGTGCCTCCCGATCGCCGCTCGACGAGGGGGTATAGGTGCTAGGACGTGTCCTCTGAGCCGTCTCCTCGCTCCGCGGAGCCAAGCTCCTCCCGAAGCTGCGCCTCCAGCGCCGTGAGGTCCCCCAGCGCCCGCGTCAGGTGCTCCGTCACCACCTCGGCCTTGACGACGACCAGCCGCTTCCCGTGGTCGTGCCCGAAGATGACCATCTTGTCGCCGGCCTCAATCCCCAGGGCCTTCCGCGCGTCGGCCGGAATGACCATCTGCCCTCGTTCGCCGACCGTCGCCGAGCCCCAATACCTCGCTCCGTGCATGAGGCTGCTCCCTTCGGCCGGATGTGTGAGGAATCATACTCTTCGTATGGCTCACACGTCTTAAAACGTTCGGCTCCCTCCGGTTGTTCACCCCCAACCTCGCCGAAACCTCGGGAAAAACGCGGGCCCCGTGCAGGGCTTGCACGGGGCCTTGGCATGGCATGGAGATCGTAGTATGGCTACGACTGCGCGACGGGCTCCGCGGTCAAGCGGCCCAGCACGTTCACCACGGTCCGGTCGAAGTCAGCGCTCTTCTCCACGAAGACGCCATCGTACCTCGCGACCCGCATGAGGGCCTGGGGCGACTGCACGAAGCCGCTGACTACGATCACCCGCATGTCGGCCCAGAGCGGGTTGGACTTCACAGCGTCCAGGACGCGCCAACCGTTGATGTCGGGCATGGCGATGTCGAGTAGAATCGCGTCATACAGCCCGCCGTTGAGAGTTGCGCGGCACAGCTCCTTCAGGGCCGCGCGCCCACCGTTGACCGTCGTCGCCTCAAAGCCCGCGTCCTCTAACACACGATGCATCAACGTCAGCATCGTCGGGTCGTCATCGACGACCATGATCTTGCCCTTGCCTGCGATCGGAACTCACCTCCTTCCTCGTCCGACTGTTGCGGTCTTCGCCGCGGCTCAGTCCTCGCTCCTCGCCGCCCGCTCTTCGTCCCGGCGCTTGATCGTCTCCCGCTTGTCGTAGAGCGTCTTGCCTTTGCACAGCCCCAAGGCTATCTTGGCCTTGCCGGCCCTGAAGTAAACGCGCAACGGGACCAAAGTGTAGCCGCGCTCACGCGTGCGCTGGGTTAGCCGCCGGATCTCGGCGCGGTGAGCGAGGAGCTTGCGGGGCCGACGGGGTGGCGGGGCCTCGATCGTGGCCGCCTTGTAGGGGCTGATGGTCATCCCGTGCAGCCACAGCTCATCCTGGTCAACCCGGCCGAAGGCCTCGTCGAGACTGCAGTTCCCGGCGCGGAGACTCTTCACCTCCGCGCCCTGCAGCGCGATCCCCACTTCGAGCTGCTCGAGCACGTTGAAGTTGTGCCGCGCCTTC
>VGFB01001318.1 GCA_016869015.1 Armatimonadota bacterium | reverse complement strand
CGAGGCCGCCGCAGACGACGACCTGGGCGCCGGCCGCCGCGATCAGCTGGGCCGGGGTAGCGCCGCCGCCCTGGTGGGTGCCGCGGTTGGGCTGGACCGTCACCTCGCCGGTCTCGGCATCCACCAGGGTGAAGAAGGGCGCCTGGCCGAAGTGGCTGCACAGGGGCGCCTCCAGGCCGTTGTCTTCGAGGGTGGGCAGGCAGATCCGCATCGCTACTTCTCCCCTTTCCTCTGATATGTATTGACCCCTGTCAACTCCTCCAGGGGTGACAGCATCTCGGTTCGTGTAACGGGTTCGTTCGCGATCTGCGCTCTCCGGTGGCTGTCAGCAGGAGGGACGGGCTGGACGACGGTCGATCACTCTGATATCCGCGGGTTGGCTACCGCCTGACCTGTCTTCATCGTGGAGCTGCCTCTGTCTTGATTCGAGGGTCATCCCCCCGAAGGGGGCGCCTCCAAGAGGAGTCGAGGATTCTCCGGTAGTCCGGTCCCTCCTGCTTCAAGCCAGGTTCGCGTTGTCTGTGTGTCCTGTCTCGGATTCCGCCGCCTTGCGCGGCATCGTCTCCTGAGCAATCGCCCAGATGAAGCCCAACATCTCGCGGGCCACGGCCGTGATCACCTTGCCTGACGGCTTGCCGCGTGCTGTCAGATGCCGGTAGCGACCGCACAGCCGCTTCTGCGCCTTCCAGGCGATCGCCTGGACCTCAGGGCTGGTCTGCTGAGCCCGCCGCTGCAGGTGCGCTGTCTTGCGCGCCGGCAGCCGGTAGCACCAGGCCGCCTCCGTCAGCACACGGCGCACGTGGGCGTTGCCCGTCTTGGTGATCGCCCCCTGGCGCCGAGACCGACCCGTGGAGTGCTCGCTGGGCACCTCGCCCACGTAGGCCATCAGCTGCACCGGCGAGTCGAACCGCGTCACGTCTCCCAACTCCGCCACCAACGTCATGGCCACCACCAAGTCGACGCCGCGCAAGGCCATCTCACCGCGGACCACCGGCGCCAGCGACCACGTCTCCAGCGCCTGGGCCATGTCCTTCTCCAGCGCCTCGACCATCCGCATTGCCTCGCCAACCGCGTCCACGTACTCCTGGAAGACCAGTTGCTGCACCGGATGATCGAAGGCCTGGCCTTGCAGCCATGTCGCATGCGTCTTCGTCCAGCGGCTGCGTCCCGGGTACACGCGCCCGTGCCGAAGCAGGAACGCGTTCGCCCGCTGCTTGGCTCGCCGCTCGGCGTGCTTGAAGTCCTCCCGGCAACGGACCAAATCCCGGATCACCTCCTGCTCTTCGTCCGGCACCCACACCGCCACCAAGTCCCCGGAGCGGTGCAGCCGCGCCAGCGTCAGCGCGTCTCGGCGGTCGGTCTTGATCCGCTCTCCCGGGCGGCGGGGTATCAGGGACGGCGCCACGACCGCGCACTCGTAGCCCATCTGCGCCAACTGCCGGTAGAGCCCATATCCGCAGGGCCCGGCCTCGTAGCAGAACCGCAGGGGCCGCGTGCCCCCCTCGTCCAGACGGTGCGCCAGCTTGCGCACCGCCTCCGCCGTCGACGGGATGTCCCCGTACAGCTCCGGCGGCTGTCGTCCCGCCTCGGCCACGGCCACCGTGATCGACTCCATGTGCTGCTCCAGCGCCACAACCTTCGTAGATTTCCGCATGGCCTCCTCCATCTCGCGGCGTGCTCTGCCCTCGGTGAGGGCTCCTTCTCACTCGAAGGTAACCCGCGAACACCGAGACTGGAGGAGGTCCTTCTTCTGCACCGTCAATACATAAGGTCTTGACAGATTCCCGCCC
>VGFB01001317.1 GCA_016869015.1 Armatimonadota bacterium | reverse complement strand
CGCAGCGTAGCTCAGCTCCACGACGTCTGGCCGGCGGTCGAGTACCGGGGCGTGACATTGAGGGCCGGGCTCCCAATGCAGCAGGTCAAGGACACCCCACGTGGGTACTCCGCTTCGCCCCGCCCCCCCAATCATCTCCCTCAGTGCGCCACGCTCCTCCTCAGATGCCACATCGATGATTCCGCCACCTTCACCCACGAGGGCCATCCCTGACGACATGAGTGGCAGAACAACATTAGATGGTCGCATATCAGAGACTAGACTTATCGCATCACGATAGAAAAGACTATTCCCTCGTATAAGAGGAGCATTAACTGCTATTAGGTGAGGGCGATCCACGTCAGCGTCCCCGGCAGATGCCATGAGCAAGGCCGCTGCTGTGACAGCCGTGAGGCCGAGCAGTGGGCTTCGTGGCTCTCCGTCAGCGACGGCCGCCTTGCGAGCCATGCGCACCCTCCGCGGGGTCCCGGAGGCGTCGGGCCGAGCGGACCCACTAGTCCAGATACGGCAGGAACCACTCGCTGCCCCGCCCATGCGACTCGTCGATCTGGAGGTCAACCGAGACCACGGCGGTTGACACCCACATGACGTCCGCATCGATCGGGACATCGTCGGGGCCTACCGGCGTCCCAACGAAGCCCTCACTTGGCCGCCACCGCTCCGCGACCAACGTCTGCCACAGGAGCGGCAGTTGGTCATACGCCCAACCGACCCAATGGGCGCCATCGGGCCGCAGTGGTGGGTGCTTCGAGAGGCTGAGCAACTCGGCTCCCACGTCGGTACCCAACGGTGACTGGTAGCCCATGGCTGGGAGCCTCAGCAGCACCTCGGCATCGAGGTCTGCGCGCCTACCAGACCGCTCCTCGCAGAACAGAAGAGCGCACTGCCCGTCCGCGTTCTGTATGAGGCGGACGGGGTAGCCTACCGCTATTTCGACTGCCCACAACACGGTTCGGAGATCTACTCCCGAAGCCGCAACGAGCAGGCGCCGCTTCGGCAGGCGAGGGTCGACTCGTAGAACCACCTCCGTCTGCTCGCCAAGCGACTCCACGAGCCCCTCTAGCGTGTAGCGTCCTGCCGGCAGGCTGACCGGGTCCGTGCCCCACTTCGCGGTGGCGTGGGGCCACAGCCACCACAGGATTGACCCGGCCATTGGTTCCGCTGGCACGACCTCCGCCGTGGGGGGACGCAGGGACTCATACAGCCAGCGGGCGTACGGGTACCCTTCGCCGTTCCGGTCACGCACAATGACGCTGCGGGACGACCAGATGCCCACCATGAGCCGGCCAGCCTCAGCCGGGGCCCCATCGGCGTCAGCCGATCCCGAACGCCGGGCGAGCTCCGTTGCCGCGGCGCGCGGCGATTGCGCCAGGATGCCGAGTGGGATATATCCCTTGTCGCGCTTGGCGAGGACATCCGCCGTGAGACCATCCAGAACAAGAGCGGCGAGCTGCGTGTCGGACGCCTCCTCCAGAGACCCGTGCCTCCCACCCACTGCCGCTGGGACCGTTGCGCTCAGACACGTGCCGAGCGGCTCTGACTCGACCGCCAACCCTAGCTCGCGCAGGTGGCGGCACGTGACGTTCATGTCGGCCAAGAGTGACTCTGCCTCTAGCTGGTCGATGGGCCCTCCCATGTCAGCACGGACGACGACGGCGCGCCCAGATGACCGGGCCGTGTCACCCGGAGGCGCCCCTGCCTCCGTTGCCGCCTGTCGGGGCGGCTGTGCTGCCTCCGCCCGGGCGAGCAGCCCTTGCCCAGTGCGCCGGCTGGAAGCAAGTTCAGCCGCAACA
>VGFB01001316.1 GCA_016869015.1 Armatimonadota bacterium | reverse complement strand
CGCGCCAACGCCAGCGCCGTCTTCGCGCTCTACCCGGACGAGTCGAACGGCGTCCCCGCGCTCTTCCGCGCCGGCGGCCTCGGCTCGCCCCTCGCCCAGACGGTGGACTCCGACGGCATCGTCCACCGCCTGTTCGCCTGCACCGACTCCGACACCCTGCGGCGCGTCTCACGGGAACTGGCCGACAAGCCTCTGTTCATCGCCGACGGCCACCACCGCTACGAGACGGCCCTGGCATATCGCAAGGAACTCCAGGCTGCCGGCGAGAGCATAGGCCCGGACCACCCGGCCTCGAGCGTCCTTGCGATGTGCGTCTCGATGCACCATCCGGGCCTGGCCGTCCTGCCGACGCACCGCATCCTGTCGGATCTTCCGGACCTCTCCACCGAGCGGCTCCGCCAGGCCACCGCCCAGCATTTCGAGTGGACCGAACTCATGGGTGCCGAGGCGACCAGCCCGCGCCTGAGCCTCCACCTCCACCAGGCTGAGGGCCACGTCTTCGGCTTGTGGACCCGCGACACGACGAAGGCCTTCCTCCTGAAACTGAAGGACCCGAAGGTGATGGACCGGCTGGCGGCGGACCATTCGCAGGCGTGGCGGCGGCTCGACGTCGCCGTCCTCCAGAAGGTGATCCTGGAACACGACCTGCCGAAGGCAGTCGCCGCAGCCGACAAGATGCGGCTCTCTTACGTTCACCTCGCGCAGCAGGCGTTCGACGCCGTCCACGAGGAGGGGGCCGACGCGGCCTTCGTCGTCCGCCCGCTGCAGGTGACAAGCCTTCAGGAAATCGCCGCCGCCGGCGAACGCATGCCTCCCAAGAGCACCTACTTCTACCCGAAAGTCCTGTCGGGGCTGGTCCTGAATCCGCTGGACTGACGGCCGGAAGAATGATCGAGCGCCGAACAAGGAATGGCGAAGGTGGAAGTTCGCTGGAGGCGAGCAAGGAGAACCGGCTTGCCAAGACGAAATTCGACGCGTACGTGCCACGAGCAAGAGCCCGGCTTCGTCCCGAAAGGCGGTGACTACGCGGGGGCATCCTGCACAGCCCCTCCGGGGCGACGCAGGATGGTGGAGCCGAGGGGATTCGAACCCCTGACCTGCTGATTGCGAACCAGCCGCTCTCCCAGCTGAGCTACGGCCCCACCCAAGCGAAGAACATTATGGCGCCGGCCCCGCCCGCGTCAAGGGTCTGACACCCGCCAGGGTGTGCCATTTTTTTGGTGCCTGGCCGCCCAACCCTCGCCGCCGCTGTGGAAAGGCGGAAGCGGCATCTCCTGGAGTTCCTGGCGGCGACGAGGTTGCGGGCGACGGGCTCGAGGGCTACAATGCGTCTCCATGGACATCCTGACCCTGCACAACCCGCCCGAGTTCGTTGCCTCGCAGACGGCTGCCATCCATCAGGCCATCCTCCGGGAGTCCGACAACCTGAAGGAGCCGAACTTCGAGTGTCTCGGCACCGAGGATCTGGCCCGGCTTTTCGATATGTATGACGGGGCCTTCTTCGGGGGGGGATGGCTTGCCCGGTCGGTGAAGGCGGAGACCGGTCGGCCGCCGGCCTTTCGCCTGTCCTCGACTATGACCCGTGCGGGCGGCAAGACCAGCCTTTACCGGCGGCGGATGCCCGGCGGCCAGGAGCAGTCCTGCTACGAGATTGCCGTGGCCAGCCAGATGCTCTTCATGACGTTCGGGCGGGTGGAGCGGCCGGTAGTCATCTGCGGCCTGACGTGCGCGAACCGTCTGGAGGCCCTCCAGCGGATCCTGGAGCACGAGATCATCCATCTGGCCGAACTGGTC
>VGFB01001315.1 GCA_016869015.1 Armatimonadota bacterium | reverse complement strand
CAACTCCGCAGCTCCGCAACTCCGCAGCTCCGCCGCTCCGGCCGCCCTCACACGAAGATGCACTCCTTGGTGCGGCACAGGACGAGGGTGCCGGGGACTTCGGGTCGGCGACCGTGCTTGATCCAGATGTCGATGCCGAACTTCATGGCGTAGCGGACGGCCTCTTCCTGGATGACGCCGGGCCACTTGCCAAGCTCCCAGAGGTCCTGGGCGTAGATCATCTCGTACTTCTTCGCGTCGGGGAACTGGTTGGGGTCCTTATCGTAGACGCCGTCTACGTCGGAGTACATGCAGCACTCGCGCTGCCCGAGGGCGTGGGCGAGGGCCACCGCGGTGAGGTTGCTGCCGCCGCGGCCGAGGATGGCGGCCTCGTCCCGACCGGTGCGCTCGTCGTGGAAGTAGCCCTGGAACCCCGCCACGATGGGCACGATGCCCTCCCGCACGAGTTGGGCGACGTAGGTGGCGTCCACGGCCTCGATGCCCGCGTTCCGGAACTGCCGCGTCGTCAGCACGCCGGCCTCGCGACCGGTCAGCGACATCGCCGCATAGCCTTTACCGCGCAGCGCGAGAGCCAGGCCCGAGTTCGAGCGCAGCTCGCCGGTCATCTGCAGGCGGGCGTACTCACGGTCGTCCGGCTGGTCGGCGAGGCCCTTGGCGAGCTCATCCCACTTGTCGGTGGCCCAGCCGAAGGCGGAGGTGATGACCACCGGGATGCGGCCCTGCGTGATCTGAGGGATGACGAAGTCCGCGGCGACCTCGGCCAGCCGCGCGGCGCGCATCTGGTTCCGGCAGCGCGAGCCCGCCTTGCACTTGTCCTCAACCGAGTCGCCCCAGTCGCAGGCCGTCAGCAGGTCCTGATACCGCTCCGGGTTGATGGCGAACTCGCCCTCCAGGGTCGTGCCGCCGAACTTCATCACGGGTATTGCGGGCATGGGTTTGTCCTCCCTGTTCATCTCGAAACGACGGACGGCGACGGTGCGCGGCTGCAGTCGTTCCCAGAGCGCGCAGGAGAAGGTGGTGGAGCCGTTGGGACTGTCCAGGCCCGCCGCCGGCGGGCGCATGGACTGTCCCTTGTTGGCGGTGGCCTTCTCATGCGCGCCCTTACGGGCCGACTGAGTCGAAGCCCGGGTCGTGCATCTTGCGACGCAGCGCCCGCGAGACCGTTCCGCGCGGCATCTCGCCGGCGGGGCCGACATAGTACAACGCCCAGGCCGCTTTGCGCAACGGGAGGTTTGTCGTTCGCGTTCAGAGGGTCTACGGGAAGGCCGCCACCGAGGGGGTACCGTCTATGCGCCCTGTCGTTGACGTTCACCGGGACCGCCGCCGTCTCGGCGGCCGCTGTGGCGAGTGGCCGGCGGCGCCATCGACTCGAAACCCGAAGCCCTGGACTGCCGTCTCCGTGTCTGCGGGCTTGTCCCGCCACCGCGGGATCGCCCGACCCGCGTCTTGCAGTCGTCATCCAGGGGGCCTGGAGCGCACTGCAAGTAACCTGTCGGCGGTCGGGCGGGCTAGATCACTCCAGGGAGGACTTGGCTCACCACTTGCTCTACCTCAGTATCCAGTGCAGCCTCGGGGTCGCGCTCGCGAAGCTTGTGCTGGAGGTGGAACGTCCTCGCGTGTGCGGCGCTCAACACGGCGCCGTAGGCCGAGCCTGGACGCGCGTATCTGCCCGTCTCGGGCAGTGCGTTCCCCTTCGGCCTCGGGCCTGCGGGCCGGTGGGCAAGGGGCCTTGGGCAACGACCGTGGGCGGACACGTGGGTCCGCCCCTACGACGGCATGGGTTGGGCGGACACGTT
>VGFB01001314.1 GCA_016869015.1 Armatimonadota bacterium | reverse complement strand
TGTGACGTGGACGCGGCGTCTTCGAGGGGTGGTCGCCGGACTGCCCGGGCAGGCAGACGCAGGCCTACAGGGGGATCACACGTATGGCGGTCATGAGCGCCCCAGCGATCTCAGCCATGTTCGAGACCCGCCCCGCCTGCAGTTTGCCCATGAGCCCGAAGTAGTCCAGGCACGTGCCGCAGACGAGGATCTCGGCCCCGCGCTCCTGCAGGGCGGTCAGCTGTTGGAGCACCGCAGAGCCCTCGCAGGCCAGCCGCACGCCCCCCTGCATGAGAGCGATCACGTCGGGCGCCTGCGGCCGATCGGCGATCGTGGCCATGAAGGCCCGCATCAGGAGGGCGCCCAAGTCGGGGTCGGAGCGCCCGAGGCCCCGGTCTGCGACGAAGAGGACGGTCGTGCCGGCCGGCGAGGGGGACATCTCGGCTTCATGGCGCGCGCCGGCGGCCTTGGTGACTGTCACGCTCCAGACGCCATCGCCGAGTTCGGAGAACACATCGTGGCCGAGTTCCACCATGGCCTGGGTCACGTTCTCCTTGGCGGCCAGGTTGTCCACGAGGACGATCAGCGAGCCCTCCGGCAGGGCCTCGATGGCCTGCCTGGCCTCCAGCAGGGGCTTGGGACAGAGCATTCCGCGGCAGTCCAGCACGGGGGCGTCAGGGCTCATGGCGTGGCTCCTGGGCGGTCCGTAGGGCGACCCCCTCCGCCGGGGCGCGCAGGCGGTGGGCCTGGGTGGGGTACTCGTCCTGGCGGTACGCGCGGTTCACCGTCGGCGCGCTCGCCATGCGAGGCGGGTAGGGGGAGTCTGCGAACGGACGGATGCCGGGCGTTCGCGGGGGGTACGGGGAATCGCGGAAGAGCGCATCGCTGGGGTCCGGATCGGGCAGGGCGCGGATCTCCGCCTCGCCCAGGTAAGGGCAGAGCAGGTCCACCCACGTCGCGAGCTTCAGTCGGCTCAACTCATCCATCTGAACCCCATGGTGCTCGCCGCTCGCCGCGATCTCGATCAGGCGGCTCCGCCGCGAGAGCGTCGTCATGGGCGGGATCGTGCAGTCGTCCTCCGGCGGGTTCGGATAGGCCATCGGCAGGATCGTACCCGCCACGCCCCCCTCGCAGTCCACGGGGAAGTCGCCGGCATGACCGCGTCGGCCGCCAAGGGTCAGCGTAACATAGGGCTCCGGGAAGGAGCCGAAGTCGGGACTCGGGCGGAGGGTGAGGTCGAGCGCGTCCCGCGCGGGCCCGGCTTGCTGGTGACACTCGCCGCAATGACGGTCGAGGATGGGCTGAATGTCCCTTTCGTACCCCATCGAGTGCTCCGCGCCCCATGGCGGTGGGGTCGGGCGAAGAGGCGGGTGGCGTAGCGCGAGGCCGGCCTGAGCCGCCGGGGCGCGGCTGTGGGACTCGTGGCAGCCCAGACAGCCGCGGCGTTCTCCCGGCATCACGTTCGCGAAGGAGCGCATGGTGTGCAAGGCGCGGAACTGCTCGTCGAGGAGCTGGAAGTGGATCTGCCTGCACGGCGGCACTTCGAGGTAGACCGAGCCGTCGGCCGCGAGAGGCACGGTTCCCAGCACGCGCTTGAGCCCGTCATTGCCGGTCACCGATACGGGGGGCCCGGCGTGCATGTGCGGCGCGCCGGGAGCTCCCCACCGAGTCGGGGCCTGGCGCTTGAGGCCGAAGGTAAAGGTGGTGTAGTCCTGGGTGATGACCCGCAGGTGGCGGGTCGCCTGCCGGACCGCCTCAGGCAGGCCTTCCAGCACGTTGCTGCTGTAGAGCGTGCCCGGCGTGACGGGGCGGCCCTCGGA
>VGFB01001313.1 GCA_016869015.1 Armatimonadota bacterium | reverse complement strand
TCGGAGGGCTCGTCATAGGAGAGATAGCCCAGTTGGCCGGCCTCCAGCCCCAGGTCCAGCATGTGCTGCGCCCAGAAGCGCGCCCAGTTGCCCACCCGTGTTGCGAACTGCTCCGTGTCGACCTCGGCCCCCGCGAAGGCGTCTCTTCCAGTCACGTAGACCATGTACAGCCGCGCGTCCGGCCACTGGCCCACCCACTCGTCGAACCGCGTCGTATCGGGCTCCTCCAGGAGGTTACCGTCGTCGTCGTAGGTGCCCTCCGGCATCACGCCACCGGTTGCCCAGGGGACGTTCACCCGGTGGTCCTGGAGGTACTCGATGAACGCTTCCCGGTTCTCTGCCGTGACCCCGTAGGTGCCGACGCCGTCGCTGTAGTCCCACCCGCCCAGCAGTAACGTCGCCTCCGCAGGGAGCGCCAGGCGCGAGACGGTCAGCCGCAATGCCACTCGCGCGACGATCTCGCCCGCCTGCTCGACGACCACGGTTCCCGCGTGCTCGCCCGCGGGCAAGTCGGTCGGCCTGAACTGCACCCACGCTTGAGCCGTCATCCCGCTCGGGACACTCAGACCGAAACCGCTGCCCTCCCGTCGCGCGGCGGGCAGCGCGGCGGCCACTGAGGCCGCGTCGCGCGTGCCGGTGTGAAGGACCTCGGCCACGCCAAGGTACGGCGGATTGGGGCCGCCCGGCAAACCCTCAACGCGCAGCACGAGCTCCGCGTCCGCCGTGGCGGCATTGGTGAGGTTCAGCACGTCCGCGCGACGCTCACCGTTCATGAGGCGTACAGCGAGTGCTGGCGGGTCCGCGCCCGCCGGAGGTTCGTCGGATGGGGCGAGAGGGTCCCAGCGGTGCGTGTGCCACGCCCGGAGCGCCGGTTTGCCTTGCGCCCGCCAGACCTCCGCCTGTAGCGCGAAAACCGCGCGCTCAAGGTCGGTCATCGGCAGGACGGCTCGGAAGCCCTCGGGTCCGATCGGCGGCATGTCGGCGATCTGCGCCGCCAACCGGTCGGCCTTCCCAGTCAGCGCCGTGCGTTGGGCCTCCGCCAGGCCTGGGGCGCCGATGTCCTCGCGCGCCGCGGCCAGGTCCCGCCGCAGTTGTGCCCGCACCAGCTTGCCGAAGGCCTCCAGCTTCATCTGCTCGGCGACATTCGCCACCGCCGGCCCCGGCAGGGCGTTGGCCAGCAGCGCGTCGGGCCCCCGGTGGACCTCGATCTCATCCACGAAGGCGTAGTTCCGGTCAGGCTGCACGGCCAACTGGACGTATCGGCCGTGAGTCTCAAGGGTGTCGGCAGCAAGCTTCCTGACCGCGTAGTTCCCGTACTCGGGCAGGAAGTCGGGTGAGACCATCTCGGTCAGGTCGCCGACGGAGTGCCAGGCCTGCCCGTCGTCGCTGACGAAGATGAGGATGCTCCTCGGCCAGTACACCTCGGCGACCCCCGCCGCCGTGTTGAGCGACAGGCCCGCGATCGGCAAGACCTCGCCGAGGTCGATCGTGATGAACCGCAAGCCTCCACCGCTCCATCCGACGGTGCCCGGGCGAGTCCAGAAGTGGCCGTCCACGTACACGCCGTCGGTCAGCTGCGTGGCATCACCCGGGTCGAGGCAGAGGGCGTAGTTGGGCGCTGGGGAGAGCGTGTAGGGCTTGTCCAGGGCCACGTTGTCCGGCGGCGGTTGGCCCCAGCCGAGCACCGGCAGCCACAGGAAGCACAGCAGCGTCATGCGCCTTCGCATGGTGGCGGTCTCCTCGAGCGGGGCCTCAGTCCTTTAGCCCCTTCAGCTTCCCGTCCAGCTTCTCGCCCTCCCGGAGC
>VGFB01001312.1 GCA_016869015.1 Armatimonadota bacterium | reverse complement strand
CTCCCGCCCGCTGCGCAGACCGCTGGCGGGGACGAACCGGTCGGTGGCCCGGTACCACTCGGGCGGCCAGTGATAGTGCGGGAAGTACTGCCACCCCAGTCCGGCCTTGCGGCACGCCGCAAGGCCGGCATCGGCCGCCGCCCAGTCCCACACCCCGGGCTCCGTCTCATTCACGGTCAGGTGGTCGGAGTCGGTCTGCGAGAGCGAGAAGCCGAGGGACTTCACCAGCCGGTTCTGCGCGGCGCCCATGACCGAGGTTCCGAGCATCATGGGCGGCCCCGTCCTCCCGGCCCGGGGCACCGGCACGGGCGGCGCCGGTCGCGGGCGAAGGTTCGGCAAGTCTGCGGGCGTCACGAGCCCGGAGGGAACCACATCGCGCTCGGTGATGAGAGCGGCGTCCACGTACAGCAGATACGCCTGCTCCAGCATCGCCCGGCGCTCGTGCACGCGGAGGGTGAGTGCGTGCTCGCCCGCCTCGAGCGGCGCCTCCGTCAGCTCGATCCAGCCCATCGCGCCGGAGACGCCGAACATCGCCGGAAACTGATCCAGCGTGTCCTCGCTGACATGCCGCCACTCGAGAGCGTCCAACCGCCACCAGAAGCCACTCGTGACCGGGGGCAGCGACGCGGCGAGCCAGACGTGATGGCGCCCCGTGGCCTCGACTGCGAAGGGGAACCGGGCCACGTAGCCCTCCGCCGGCGGATCCTCGCCCTTCCACAAGCGCAGGATCCTGTCGCCGCTCACCAGCCCGGCGAACTCGGCGGCCTCGCTGAACGTGTGATCCGGCGAGGCCTCAGCCTCGATGAACACGTCTCCGGCGTGGGCCGGAACCAGCACAGCCAGCAGGATGGGCAGCATGGCGCTTGTTTCCCCCCTGACATCCGTTTGCCGTTCTCTCGCCGAACTGCGCGGGGTCTTGATCTCGGTCGTCCATGTTCCCATCCGGCCCCGGCGATCCCTTCGGCGGGAGCCGTACCGGCGGGGGAGGTGTTGGTCCCGGGTGGAGCAGGTTCATTCACCAGGATGCGAAGGAGCCCTCGCCCATGGGCGCAGACGTGATCGGCATCAGTGGAAGCCCGGTGCCCCACAGCAACACGGACCGAGTCCTTCAGGCAGTCCTGGAGAGCACCGGGCTGAGTACCGAGTTCGTGAAGTTGAGCGAGTACCGTTACGAGGCCTGTCGAGCGTGTCTGGGCTGCGTGAAGACCAACGTGTGCGTCATCCAGGATGATGCGCAGCAGCTGATCGGCGCCTTCCGAGATGCGAAGGCGTTCGTGCTGGGCGCCTTCACGCCCTACAGCAGCCTCGATGCGCGCTCGAAGGCCTTCATGGAGCGCACCTACTGCCTGCGGCACCTCCAGGGCCTCAACCGCGCCAAGCCCGGGGCGGCCATCATCACCACCGCCTGCGAGCCCGGCGCCCCGAACCTGCCCCCGGCCGCCGAGGTCGCCCAGAATCAGCTGGCCTTCTGGATGATGGAGGAGGGGATGCGGAACCTGGGCTCGCTGGTGGTCCGGGGCAACGTGCCGTGCATCCGTTGCGGCTTCGGCGACGAGTGCGAGCTCAGCGGGATAAGGATGCTCCACGGCGAGACGGCGACGGTCGACTCAGTGGGAGTGCGGACCTTCGAGGAAGACCCGGTCCTCGTGGCGCGAGCCCAGCAGTTCGGGCGCATGATCCGGGCAGCCGTGGTTGGGGAGCAGCCGTAGGCCGTTTCCCAGCCGATCGCGCCACACGTACCGATTCCACCGGACGACCGGGGGGGCCGATCCCGAAATCGGCGTTGACAGGCGGGAACCGGTGCG
>VGFB01001311.1 GCA_016869015.1 Armatimonadota bacterium | reverse complement strand
TTGATGCAGCAGGCGGTGGACCTGGACCCGATCAGCTACAGGGACATCGTCGCAACGCCCGGCAGGGCCTCATCTGGCTCGGATCTGCCCTTCTGATGCGGCACCTGGAGCTAAGTGGATACCCCCTCTAGTGCCATTCACTATAGTCCAGACGAGATCCGCCCGACGGTGGTTTCAGGCTGTTCGGCCCGGGAGCCCCGCGTCCGGTCAGCGACCTTCCGGCAGCCCCCACCTCCCGCGCAGGCCCTCGTATACGTCCGCGGGCACCTGGAGCACGACGGGGCGCGCCTTCGGGTCCAGCCACGCCACGAGCCGCTCGAGCTCGCCCGCGTCCATCGCGGTGCACCCCGCCGTGTGCGAGCGAGGTCCGCTCCAGATGTGGAAGAAGACGCAGGATCCCCGTCCCCTCGTCGGCGGCACGTTGTAGTCGATGACCACGCCCAGGCGGTACACCCCGATCTCGCGCATCCGCTCGGAGCTGCTCCAGTCCACGCGCTCGACGGCGCCGCGGTCGAGGACGCTCGTGTAGTGCACCGAAGCCGTGTCATCCACGCACTCGGTGGTGGCGATGAGCTGGAGCCAGGGGAGCTTCACCCACCGCGCCGAATCGGGGGGCGCGAACCCGAACACCGTCCCCAGCGGGAACAGACCGGCGGGCGACTTGCCGTCGCCCTCGCGCTTGCGGGGCTCCGCGCCCTCCGCGAAGGCATCGAATCCGACGCCCCATGCCAGACCGGTGCGCCCGACGACGATCGGCACCGCGCCCCCCTCCGGGCGCCACGGCGAGCCGGCGCGGTCGCGGACGAAGCGACGGATCTCGCCGGAGGTGGCGCTCCAGTCGGCGGTAGTCACGACGAGGAGCTGCGTGGCGGTGGACAGGGCAGGGGGAGCGGAGGTCTGAGCGGTGGCCAGGGCGGCACCAACCGCGGCGAGAAGAAGGACGGCGGTCGCACTACGCAGGCGGTGGGGGGTGGTCGGACTCATGGTGCGGATCGTAGAGAGGCCCTCCCGAGCGGGCAAGCAGGGCGGCTGGCAGGATCGCGACTGCCATTCTGCCAAGTGCCTGGTCACAGACTCTGGGCGATCCGGTTCGCGCCCTGCCGCCATTCGGTCGGCGCGTCCCGGGGGGCCGCCTTGGGAGGTGCCGATGACACGCGCCGTCTTGGTGGCAACGCTGGTGGTCCTGATCCACACGGCAGCACCCCTCCCTGCACAACTGCCGCCGAGCATCAAGATCGGCGACCGCCTCCGGATCACGGAGGCGAGTGGTCGCGTTGCCACGGGCACCTTGCTCGCGGGCGTGGCTGGCACTCCGCCCCTCCGCGGACTAGTCTCGGGAGAGACGACCTCCTCTCCCGAGGGTCCCATGACCGCCACCGCCGCCTCGACTCGCTCGCCCGCCGCCCGGACCCTGCTGAACGACACCCTCTCCCTCGCCGTCGCGACGCTCGGGCTGGCGCTCGCGGCCCCCGCGCCCGCCCAGACCACGCTGGCCTCGCTCGAGTACCGCGAGGGGCATCGCGAGGCCGCCATCGCCCGCCGCGCCGAGCTCAGGCGCCGCATGGAAGGCGGCCTCGCGGTCATCATCAGCGCCGACCGCTCGCAGCCGAACCTGTTCGAGTTCTACACGCCCGACACCGAGAGCCACGACTTCCTCTTCCTCACGGGGATCTACGACGCCGCACCTCCCGGATCGGTGCTCGTGCTCAACCCGGGCGGCGCGACGTACCGCGAGATCCTCTACACGGACCTGGACGCGGCGGAGGCGCGGGGACTATCAGGGATCGAGCACGTGTTCCCCCGGGA
>VGFB01001310.1 GCA_016869015.1 Armatimonadota bacterium | reverse complement strand
GTCTTCCCATGATCCACGTGGCCGATCGTCCCCACGTTCACATGCGGCTTGTCCCGTACGAACTTCTCCTTGCCCATCGCTCGATCGCCTCCCGAGTACGGATAACGCGAAGTCAGAAATGCGAAGTGCGGAGTGCCCGGTGCTCAGGGCCCACCGTTCACCGTCCGGTCATTTCCTTCTGGAGCTCCGGCGGGACCGGCTCGTACGAATGCGGCTGCATCGTGTAGGTGCCGCGCCCCTGCGTCTGATCGCGAAGGGCCGTCGAGTACTGGAACAGAGTGCTCAGCGGCGCGAGCGCCCGAATGAGCTGCGTGTTCCCCATGCCGCCTTCCATGCGCACGATGCGGGCCCGGCGGGCGGCCAGATCGTTAGTCACATCGCCCATCGACCCGTCCGGCGTGACGACCTCGACTTCCATGACGGGTTCGAGCAGCGTCGGGTGGGCCTGCTCCGCAGCCCGCCGGAAGGCGTCCGCGGCGGCGGCTTTGAAGGCGAGGTCGGAGGAATCCACCTCATGGGCCTTCCCGTCCACCAGCACCGCCCGAACGTTGTCCACCGGGTAGCCGGCCAGAACGCCGCTGGTCATCGCCTCGCGCACGCCGGCCTGCACGGCCGGCTTGAACTCCAGTGGAACACCGCCCCCGCGCGTCTCGTCCACGAACTCGAAGCCACCGTTGTCGCCCGCCGGCTCCAGACGAAGCACTACCACCGCGTACTGCCCATGCCCGCCCGTCTGTCGGATGCACTCGCCCCGAGCCTGCGAGACCTTGGTAATGGTCTCCTTGTAGGCCACTTGGGGCGCGCCCACACGTGCATCCACGCGGAACTCACGGAGCAGCCGGTCCTTGATGATCTCCAGGTGGAGTTCCCCCATGCCGGAGATGATCTGCTGACCGGTCTCGGTGTCCGTCCTGGCCGCAAAGGTGGGGTCCTCGTCCACGAGCCGCTGCAGAGCCTTGCCGAGCTGCTCCTCGTCGGCCTTCGTGCGGGGCTCGATGGCCATGGAGATGACCGGCTCGGGGAAAGTCATGCTCTCCAGGACGATCGGGGCCTTCTGATCGCACAACGTATCGCCGGTGGTGGAGTTGTTGAGTCCGACAATGGCCACGATGTCGCCGGGCCCAACCTGCTCGACGTCCTCCCGACGGTTGGCGTGCATCCGCAGCAGGCGGCTGCACCGCTCCCGCTTGTTGATGCGAGGGTTCAGGACCGTCTGGCCCTTCTTCAGCGTCCCCGAGTAGACCCGCACGTAGCACAGCCGACCGGTGAACGGGTCGGACATCACCTTGAAGAGCAGCCCACAGAACGGCACGTCCGGATCTGCGGTCCGCGCCTCTTCCGCGCCCTTCTCGGGGTGCCTCCCAACCACGGGACGGACATCCAACGGCGAGGGGAGGTAGTCGACGACGGCATCCATGAGCGGCTCAAGGCCCAGGCCGCGCAGGGCCGACCCGCACAGTACCGGGACCAGCGAACACGACAGCGTCGCCTTGCGGGCGACGGCCACGAGGTCCTCGACCGTCGGCTCCTCGCCCTCGAGGTACTGGGTCTCGAGCCCCTCGTCATGCTCGCCGAGGGCAGCCAACATGTGGTCCCGGAACGTCTCGACCAGGTCGATCATGTCTTCCGGAACCGGGCCGGTCTCGGGCAGGGCGCCCTTCTCGTCGGAGTAGACGTAGGCTTTCCGATGGATGAGGTCGACCATCCCGCGGAAGTCGCCGTGGGAGCCGATGGGCAGCTGCAGCGCCAGAACGTTCGCGCCGAGCTTGGCGCGCATCTGGTGCAGCACGTCGTGGAAATGGGCTCCCA
>VGFB01001309.1 GCA_016869015.1 Armatimonadota bacterium | reverse complement strand
CGCGCCCTGGGGCGCAAGTTCATCCGCATCTCCCTGGGCGGCGTGCGCGACGAAGCGGAGATTCGCGGGCACCGCCGCACCTACGTCGGCGCGCTGCCCGGCCGCATCATGCAGGGCATCCGCGATTGCGCCTCCAACAACCCGGTCTTCATGCTCGATGAGATCGACAAGCTCGGCATGGACTTCCGCGGCGATCCCTCCTCCGCGCTCCTCGAGGCCCTCGACCCCGAGCAGAACGGCAGCTTCAGCGACCATTACCTCGAGGTCCCCTTCGACCTGTCCCGGGTCATGTTCATCGCCACCGGGAACGTGCTGGCCACCATCCCGCCCGCCCTCCGCGATCGGATGGAGGTCATCGAGTTCCCGGGCTACGTGGACGAGGAGAAGCTCGCCATCGCGAAGGGCTTCCTCGTCCCCAAGCAGCTCAAGGACCACGGCCTGAAGCCCGGTTACCTGCAGTTCTCCGACGGCGCCCTGCGCGCCATCATCCGCGGCTACACCCGCGAGGCCGGGGTGCGGGAGCTGGAGCGCAAGATCGCCACCGTCTGCCGCAAGACGGCCAAGCGAGTCGCCGGGGGGGACAAACAGCAGCTCAGCGCGTCGTCCCGCAACCTCGAGGACCTGCTGGGCCTGCGCATCTACCTCGACGACGACAAGCGCAAGGAGAACCAGGTGGGCGTGGCCACCGGCCTGGCCTTCACCGAGACGGGCGGCGAGACGCTGCAGGTCGAGGTCGCCATCTCGTCGGGCAAGGGCGAGATCCTCCTGACCGGTCGCCTGGGCGAGGTCATGAAGGAGTCGGCCCAGGCGGCCCTGAGCTACGCTCGCACGCAGGCCGAATCGCTATCATTGGCGCATGACTACTTCCAGACGCACGACTTCCACGTCCACGTGCCGTCGGGCGCCGTCCCCAAGGAGGGGCCCTCCGCCGGCGTGACGATCGCGACGGCGATCCTCTCGGCCCTCGGGGGGCGCGAGGTCCGCCACGACGTGGCGATGACCGGTGAGGTGACGTTGCACGGGCGCGTGCTGCCCGTCGGCGGGGTGCGGGAGAAGGTCCTGGCCGCGCATCGTTCCCGCATCCCGAACGTAGTCATCCCCAAGGAGAACGAGAAGGACCTCAAGGAGCTCGATGACCTGCCCGAGGATGTGCGTAAGGACATGACCTTCATCTTCGCCACCCACATGGACCAGGTAGTAGCCGCCGCTCTGGTCTAGCAGCGGCGCTACTCCGTCGTCGTGCGCGGGACCAGGCCACTCCAACCGCAGGGGTGGCCTTTTGGTTGGGAGGCAGGTTTCGGGTTTCGGGTCGCGGATCGCGCGTCTACCGTCTGAAGTCCGCCGTCGCCTAAGGAGAGGTTCGAACATGCCTACCGAACTCCCCAAAGCCTACGACCCCGCCCAGGTGGAGTCGCGCATCTATGCCTACTGGCTCGAACGGCAGGTCTTCAACGCCGAGGTCAGCCCGGCGAAGACGCCCTTCTGCATCGTCATCCCGCCGCCCAACGTCACGGGCGCGCTGCACATGGGCCACGCGCTGGATGAGACGGTCCAGGACCTGCTGATTCGGTGGGAGCGGATGCGCGGCAAGGAGGCGCTCTGGCTGCCCGGCAGCGACCACGCCGGCATCGCCACGCAGAACGTGGTGGAGGACATGCTGGCGAAGGGGGGCCTCTCGCGCCACGACCTGGGCCGCGAGAAGTTCCTCGAGCGCGTCTGGCAGGTGAAGGACGCCCACCATGGACGTATCGTCGATCAGCTCCGGCGCTTCGGCTCGTCCTGCGACTGGCGCCGCGAGCGCTTCACGCTGGACGAGG
>VGFB01001308.1 GCA_016869015.1 Armatimonadota bacterium | reverse complement strand
GGTCAGCCGTCAGGGCTACTTCGGCCCGGCCCTGCAGCTGGCTCCCGGTTCGGTGTTCATCTCGCCGCTGGGTCTGAACCGCGAGAACGGGAGGATCGAGACCCCGCAGCGTCCCGTCATCCGGTTTGCGGCGCCGGTCGCGTCGGAGGGCCGGACCCTGGGCCTGGTCGTCCTGAGTGTGGAGGCTGAGCCGCTGCTGCCGCGTGCCGCCTATGCCGGCGGACAGACCTTCCTCGCCGACCCTGAGGGCTACTACCTGTCACACACCGACCCCTCCCGGGCCTGGAGCGGTCCGCGCAACCTCAACACCGGCCACAACCTGCTGCGCGATGTAGGTTCGGCCGCAGCGGCGGCGCTACGCCCGGCGGAGTCGATCGTGCCGCGTCCCGGCGGCCTGCTGGCGACCTACCCCATCGCCTTCGGGCCGCCGCAGGCAGGGAACTTCGTCGTGCTGGGGGTCGACGCCGACGAGAAGCTGTTGTTCGCGGGGTTGGAGGACTACCGCCGCTTCTTCTGGGGCGTCTTCGGCGTGAGCTTCGTGGCGCCGGTCCTGGCCGGCCTGGCATTGGCGACCTTCTTCCTGCGGCCCATGGGCAAGCTGCGCAGCGCCGTCCACGCCGTGGCGGAGGGCGATCTGGACACCGCGCTGGATGTCCGATCCGGCGATGAGTTCCAGATGCTGGCGCAGGACTTCAACGCGATGGCCGCCCGCCTGCGGGAGTACCAGCAGCAGGAGCGACTGGCGCTGGTCGGCCGGATGGCGGCCAGCATCATCCACGACGTGCGGAACCCGCTGAGCTCCCTGACCGTCGCCACGCGCCTGCTCTCGGAGAAGGAGCTGCCCGAGGCCCAGCGGCGAGAAGTCGGCGAACGGGCACTGGCACAGGCGGGTCGGATCCTCTCGATGTTGCAGGAGATCCTGGACTTCACCCGGACCGGGAAGACCGACATCAACCGGCGCCCCGAGAACCTGAGGCAGATCCTCGCCGACATGGAGTACGGGCTGACGACCCAGTGCGCGGCGCGCGGGGTGTCGCTGTCGCTGGAGGCGATGCCGGACTGCACGGTGCCGGCCGACCGGGAGAAGCTGCAGCGGGCGCTGTCGAACATCGCGCTAAACGGATGCGAGGTATCGGCGCCGGGCGACGCGCTGACCATCCGCGCGCGCTGCGACGGCGAGGAGGTCGTGGTCGAGGTCGCCGACAACGGCCCCGGCATCCCCCCCGAGATCGCCGACCGCCTCTTCGAGCCCTTCGCGACGTACGGCAAGGCCCACGGGACCGGCCTGGGTCTGGCCATCACGCGCGCCATCGTCGAGGCCCACGGTGGCTCGGTGGAGGCGCGCAACCGCCCCGAGGGCGGGGCGACGTTCAGTATCCGCCTGCCCGTAGCCGACTGACCCGGCGCGGCGCAGGCTGGGCGCGGCCCCTCGGCGAACCCCCCGTTGCCGTGCCTGTCCCGATCGGAGGTCGAGATGATGTGGGGCGGTCTGGCCCTGTGTCTGGGCGCCTGCTGCTCTTCCGCGCAGCCGCCGGCTCCCACGCCGCCCGAGCTCGCGGAGCGACGGCGGTGGGTAGCGGCCAAGTTTGAGGGCGATTCGGCTGATCCGACCGTGCCGGTCGGCCTGGAAGTGCGGGCGAACCACGGACCCGTACAGGCTGACAGCCGGGGCGGGCAGCCTCTGCAGCTGGCCGGCACGGCCTACGCGCGGGGGCTGTATTGCCATGCGCCCAGCCGGGTGATCGTGCGCCTGGCAGAGCCGGGGGCACGGTTTGAGGCCCTGGCCGGCGTCGACAGCAACGACCAGACGAGCGGCGGGCGG
>VGFB01001307.1 GCA_016869015.1 Armatimonadota bacterium | reverse complement strand
GCGTGCCGGAGGGCGCCTCCTTCGAGGGGGTGCGCCGGGAACTCGTCCGGGCGGAGGTCCTCTCGCCGCGAGCGCCGCTCGCCCTCTGGGCACGGCTGAGGGGCGAGGATCGCCGGGTCCGGGCGGGCCTCTACGAGCTGTCGGCCGCGCTCAGCCCGCTTGAGATCCTGCGCGCTCTCGTCGCCGGCGAGACGCTCGCCGTGCGCGTGACGCTGCCGGAGGGGGTCACCCGCGAGCGGGTCTTCGCCCTTCTCGGCGAGAGCCTGGAGATCCC
Source organism: Armatimonadota bacterium (assembly GCA_016869015.1). Taxonomy (GTDB): domain Bacteria; phylum Armatimonadota; class Zipacnadia; order Zipacnadales; family VGFC01; genus VGFC01. The sequence continues at coordinate 1,549 of VGFB01001307.1, read as the reverse complement.
CGCCGACAGCCTGCGCGCCGCCGCCGCCGACACGGCCTGGCTGTCGAGGCTGGGTGTGGCTGCCGCGGGGCTGGAGGGTTACCTCTTTCCCGACACCTACCTGTGGAGCCCGGACGCCGGCGCCCGCGAGCTGCTGGCCGAACTCGTGCGCGCCTGCCTGGGCAGGTTCGACGCCGCGCGCGACGAGCGGCTCCTCGAGATCGGCATGACGCGGCACGAGGCGCTGACGCTCGCCTCGATCGTGGAGGCCGAAGTGCGCGACCCGCTCGAGCGCAGGCGCGTGGCCGCCGTCTACCACAACCGGCTGCGGCTGGGCTGGCCGCTCCAGGCCGATCCCACGGTCGCCTACGCGCTGGGACGGCCGGGCCGGCCGCTCGCCCGCGCGGACCTGGAAGCCGACTTGCCCTACAACACCTACCGGAGACCCGGGCTGCCCCCCGGCCCGATCTGCTCCCCGGGCCTCGCCTGCATCGACGCCGTCCTCTGGCCGCTCGAAGGCTGCGAGGACCTCTACTTCGTGGCCCGCGGGGACGGCACGCACGCCTTCTCGCGCAGCCTCGAGGAGCACAATCGACGGATCCGGGTCATCCGCGCGGAGAGGACGGCCCGAGGGGCGGGTTGAGGGGGTGTCCGCCGCCACGCTGCCGGATTGCCGGGGGGGGGCGGGCCTGCTAGATTGGCGCTGTCGCAGAGTGGCGCCGGCCCGAACGGAGAGGTGGGGCGATGGGTGACAGGACCGGCAGGAAGTCGGACAGGGCCGACAGGCGGGGCTCCCGTTCGCCCCTCGGGGGGACGGGCAGGCCCGACGCCAAAGCCTCCCCGAGGGCGCCGGGGTCGGCCCCCCAGCGGCCCGCTCCGGGGGCTCCAGGGCCTCCGGACAGCGAGGTGCGTCTGGGGCGCCGGGGCCTCCTCTGGCTGGGAGCGGCCATCGGGGTGATCGGAGTCGGCTTCATCGCCCTGTCGCTGGGCTCGACGACGCTCGCGCCGATCCTTCTGGTGGGGGGCTACCTCGTCCTCGTGCCCTACGCCCTGCTGAGGGGAGAGAACCGGGTCTAGTCCGCAACTCCAATGCCGGGATGAGATTGGACCGGGATGGCTGGGTCTCGGCGGCGCCCGCGGGCGGATAGCTCAGCCGGTCAGAGCGCCTGCCTTACAAGCAGGAGGTCACAGGTTCGAGCCCTGTTTCGCCCAAGCCGGCCCGGGATGGGTCGTGAGGGGGGTGTTCAGCCGGAATTGCTTTCCTGCTAGCGAATTGGCCCGAGGCTTCGCTTGACACCTACGGCCCGTGCTGCTATCCTTTCGTCGTGCAAGCTAGCAGTGGTGATTTCGGAAAGGAGGTGCGAGGGCAGCAAGGGTCGATCGACAACCACATCTGAGTCTTGCGGCCTTCCGCTGACGAAGGCTGCGCATGCAGTACGGCGTCAACCAACGGAGGTCTCGAACCAATGAAAATGGCAATTCTTGCACTGGCAGTGCTTGCACTGTTCGCGGGCGATGTCCAGGCGAGCGTCCCCGATCCGGGGATGTGCAGCGTCCAGCCCTGGGACGG
>VGFB01001306.1 GCA_016869015.1 Armatimonadota bacterium | reverse complement strand
GCGACGGCGCGGTGGAGGCCTCACCCCCGGCCCCTCTCCTGAAGGGAGAGGGGAGAACGGCGACGGCCGCCACACCGGGGCCACCACCAGCCAGGCCAGCGGACGAGGGCGTCCGCGCCCCAACGGCTCGTATGTTCCTCGATGGACGTGCTGGTGGTCTGTCAGGCGTGAAGTGTTGGGTGACGGAGCAGCGCTCCGTCCTACGACGGCGACGGATGGGCGTACGGAACGGGCCGTCCACCAATCCAAACCATCACGAGTGACGGCACGCTAGTGGCTTGTCAGCCATGGTCTGTGCGGTGTGAGTTAGGCGGGAATCGGTGCCTGTCCCTAATTCCAGAGCCGACGTCGTCCGGCATCGACGTGAAGGCCCTGTCGGCTCTGGTGAGCCGACCCACGACGACCCAAGGCTTCACGGCTGACAGGGCGCTAGCGCGGGACGGCGGCGGGCCGGGTCAGGGAGTGCTGACGTAGATCGGCGCGTCCGTGATCTCGAAGACGCCCTGGCGGGGGACCGGGAGGGGCGCGCCCATGAGGTCCCAGGCCTCTTCCGCGCGGGGGATCGCTACGCGGCTACGGGTGTCGGTCCGCGCCCAAGCCACCACCAGGCGGCCGCGCGGGATCCGGAACCAGTGGACCCACGCCTCCGGCCCGGCCTGCTCGGTGCGGTCGAAGGTCGCGCCGTCCAGGAGCCGGCTGAGCGTCGCGTAGGCGGCGACATTCGGGCGCGGCTGACCATCGCCCTCGACGAACCCCTCCCACGCCTGCACCGTCGGCGAGCCGTCGATGAAGAAGTTGTAGAAGAAGAAGCGGTCCACGCCCAGGGCGAGCTGCGACACATGCTGGCGGACGAGCAGGCGGGCCATCCGTTCGGGCGGTACGACGTCCGAATCGCACGGGCGGTAGGTGATGGCCGAGCCGGGGTTCGCGAAGCCGCCCTCGCTGTTGATGATCGGCACTTCCCGGCCGGCGGCGCGCATGGCCTCCCGTAGCCGCGGTAACCAGACGTCGATCGGATCGTCGCCTTCCTCCACGGCGCTCACGATGTAGTCGTGGAAACTGAACACGTCCATCAGCTCAAGCCCGCCGCGCTCGATGACCTCCCGCGAGAACTCCCACGCCGAGGACCGCTGCTTCAGGGCCCCAGCCACGACGCCGCCGATCACGGTCGCCGTCGGGTCCTCGCGCTTCACAATGGGGGTCGTGTGCCGGAGGAGCTCGACGTAGCCCTCCGCCGGGGTCCGGCCCTGGCGCGGGACCCACCAGTCCTCCAGGTTGGGCTCGTTCCAGACCTCCCAGAGGTGGATGTCCCCCTTGTGGCGGCGCACCGTCTCGGCGACGTACTCCTCCCACTCGTCCCAGCTCCTCGGGGCCCAGGCGGCGAAGCCGGTGTAGTAGTAGTCCGGCGCGTCGGCGGGCGCGGTGGAGGCCCAGCGCGGGCAGCGGTCCAGCGACCCCACCAGTTCGAACCCCGCCTCCCGCGCGAGCCGGATGGGCTCATCGCGCCACGCCCAGCCGCCGTTCGCGGGTTCCACCGTCCGCCACTTGGTGTGGTTCGGCGGATGCAGTCGGAGCCAGCGGCAGCCCACGGCCTTCGCCAGGGCGATGTTCGTGGGGTCCACGGCGAAGTGCGCCCCGAAGGGCGAGGCCTCCGCGTCTCCGGTTCGCTCAGGCGTCGGCAGAAGGCAGAAGGTGGACTCGCTGCGCCGCTCGACGCCCGCCTCGTCCCACGCGACGGTCGCGTGGTACCAACCGCGCGACAGGCGGCGGCAGTCGATGATCGTCTCCCGCCGTCCCGGACGCGCCGAATGTCGCCCCGACAG
>VGFB01001305.1 GCA_016869015.1 Armatimonadota bacterium | reverse complement strand
GTCCCCGAGTTGGGCTGCGGGGTTGATCGCGTTCTCGCGGGAGGAGGCAGGCTTTGGCGTCGAGATCTGCACGATCAAGCCGGACGGGACACAGTTCACGCGCCTGACGAACACCAACGGCTCATCCGGCCAGCCGTCCTGGTCACCGGACGGCAACCGGATCGCCTTCGCCAACACGGATGGCGGCGATACGGAGATCTGTGCCATCAACAAGGACGGGACCGGGTTCCAGAAGCTCACGGACAATACGGCCAATGACGTCAGCCCGACCTGGTCCGGAGACGGCAGCCGGATCGCCTTCGCCAGCAACCGCGCCGGGAACGTCTCGGGCGTCTACAGCATGGCCGCCGACGGCAGCAACCAGCAGCTTCTCGTGCCCAACCCCGTCAACGATGGCGACCCGGACTGGCGGTGGTAGGCAACGAGGGCGCGGCGGAGGAGGACTTTGGCCTCGGCAGGACCTATGCGCTGGAACGCTGAAGCGGCAGCCTCCCTTGCGAGGGGCTGCCGCTTCGGTTGTCAGCCTGACCTCGCGCCTACCGGCCCATGGCCTTTAGGGCCTTGAGGCAGAGATCGATGGCCTCCATCGGCGGGTACTTGTCGCTCTCGTACTCGACGATGTACCACTGGGTGGCGCCCTCCGTCTCGCAGAGGGTCAACAGCTCCTCCCACGGGGTCTCATCCTCACCGATGCACGGGCGGAAGCCGCCGTGCGGGTCGGCGTCGGTCTTCAACGAGGGTGCGTAGGGTTTGAGGTGCACGGTCGTCGCCCGGCCGGGGTAGCGCTTCAGGTAAGGCAGAGGGTTGGCCCCGCCGTGCATGGCGTTGCCGGTGTCCAGCTGCATGATGACCGAGTCCTGCGTGTTGCCGAAGAAGGTGTCCCACGGCTCCTCGCCATCCAGCGCCGTGAACTCGGTGTGGTGGTTGTGGTAGCCGGTCTGCATGCCGTGGCCGGCGAGCTTGTCCGCGATCTCGTTGAAGATGTCCGCCGTCTCGCGCCACGCGTCACGGCTCTGGGTGTACTGGGGGGCGAGGCCTGGCACCACCGGGTAGTGATTGCCGATGGCCTGGTGGAACTCGACGCTCTTCGCCAACTCGTCGCCGAGCAGCGTGTCGAGTCCGACATGCGCGCCGGCGACCTTCAGGCCGGTGTCCTCGAGCAGCTTGCGGATGTCCTGCGCGGAGTGGTCGTAGTACCCGGCGAACTCCACCCCGTCGTAGCCCATCTCCGCCACGGCGTTCAGCACGCCCGCCAGGTCCTTAGCGGCGTCCTCGCGGACGGAGTACAACTGCACGGCGATCGGAATGTTGGGCATGTCGGTCGTCCTTTCGGCTTCAGTTCAGGGCCTTGGCTCTGGGTGCTCAATGCCCAGTGCGAGCTTCTCTCCGGGCGCGCAGACCGGACCGGGCGGCGAGGGCAGCGGCCATCTCCGTTACGGCCCGCACGCGCGACGAGGATCGGCCCGTGAGCGGGGTGCTTCAGTTCGCGAGCCTCACGGACCTCCTCGGGTCTGTACCGAAGTCTCAGGGTTGTGCTTGCGCCCGTGCCTCACCCCCCGGCCCCCTCTCCTGAAGGGCTGGCCGTGACCCACATGTCCGCGGGCCTGGATGGCGGAGCGTGGCGCCCGCCGACCCGCGAGTGCCCCAGTGATGTCGTTCAGTCCCCGAAGGGGACGACTGGTGGATAGCCAGGGGCGACAGCCCCTGGAACCGACGCCCGAATCCCCGGAGCCCCAAACGGGGCGACAGACGGCCCGCCCGCCACCTACGGGGCGGGAAGGGTCGGGGGGCTCCGAATCCGTGGGTTTCACCCACGGCCAGCCAT
>VGFB01001304.1 GCA_016869015.1 Armatimonadota bacterium | reverse complement strand
GCGCTGCGTGTCCATCGAGTACCTCGACTTCCCAGTCGTTGAGTGGACCGTCTATGCGAAGAACGTGGGCGAGGCCGACTCGCCCATCCTCGAGGACCTCCAGGCTCTCGACTGGACACTCGACCGCTGGGCCTTCCCGCCCGCGCCGGGTTGCGAGTACACGCTCCATCACTTCACCGGTACCCCCTGCACGCCCCAGGACTACGAGCCCCAGGTCGCAGAGCTCGGGCCGGGCGCCTCAAAGCGCATCGCCGCCGCCGGTGGACGGCCGACCAACACGGACCTGTGCTACTTCAACGTGGAGCAGCCGAGCAGCGAGGGCGCAATCATCGGCCTCGGCTGGCCGGGACAGTGGGCCGCGACCTTCGAGCGGGACGGCGCCACGGGCCTCCGGGTGCGCGCCGGGCAGGAGCTGCTCCGCACAACGCTGCACCCGGGCGAGGAGATCCGCTCGCCCCTCGTCGCCCTGCTCTTCTGGCAGGGCGACTGGATCCGCGGCCAGAACCTCTGGCGGCGGTGGATGGTCGAGCACAACCTCCCGCGCCCGGGCGGCAAGCTCCCCGCACCCCAGATCGCCGCCTGCAGCTCGCATCAGTTCGGCGAGATGATCAACGCGAACGAGGCCAATCAGAAGCTCTTCGTGGACCGCTACGGCGAAGTGGGGGTCAAGCTCGACTACTGGTGGATGGACGCCGGGTGGTATCCGAACGTGAGCGGCTGGCCGAACACGGGGACGTGGGAAGTCGACACGACGCGCTTCCCCAACGGGCTGCGCGCGATCGGCGACCATGCCCACGAGCAGGGCGTCCGGATCATCGTCTGGTTCGAGCCCGAGCGCGTCACCCCCGGCACTTGGCTCTACGAGCAGCATCCCGAGTGGCTCCTGGGCCGCGACGGGGACCAGAAGCTGCTGAACCTCGGCCATCCCGACGCCCGGCAGTGGCTCACCGACCACGTCGATCGCGTCCTCACCGAGCAGGGCATCGACCTGTACCGCCAGGACTTCAACATGGACCCCCTCGGCTTCTGGCGCGCAAACGACCCGGAGGACCGCCAGGGGATCACCGAGATCCGGCACTGCGAGGGCTACCTGGCGTACTGGGACGAGCTCCGGCGCCGCCATCCGAACATGCTGATCGACTCCTGCGCCAGCGGCGGCCGGCGGAACGACCTTGAGACCCTCCGCCGTTCGGTCCCGCTCCTCCGCAGCGACTGGCTCCTCGAGCCGGTCTCCCAGCAGAGCCACACGTACGGGATCGCCTTCTGGTACCCCTTCTGGGGCACCGGCGTGAACTCCAGCGATCCCTACTACTTCCGCAGCGTGATGTGCCCTCACATTACGGGCTGCTATGACGTGCGCCGCACTGACATCGACTACGCGAGCGTGCGCAACCTCGTCGCCCAGTGGCGCGAGACGGCGCCGTACCTGCTGCTTGGCGACTACTACCCCCTCACCACCTACAGCCTCGCGCCCGACGTGTGGATCGGTTGGCAGTTTGACCGCCCCGAGACCGGCTCGGGCCTCGTCCAGATCTTCCGCCGGGCCGACAGCATCTATGAGAAGGCGCGCCTCCGCCTGCGCGGCCTGGACCCGGCGGCGGCTTACGGCCTCCGCGACCTCGACCGGGGGGAGATGGGGGAGATGTCCGGCCGGGAACTCCTGGACACGGGTCTGCCCGTCGAGATTCCCGACCGCCCGGGCTCACTGCTCCTCCTCTACGAACGGAGCGGGTGAGCCGGGGCCGTCCTGTCCGTCTAAATAGAAATCCGCGATATCGAATCCTCGGTTGAGGAGGAACGTCAGGGACCTACAGAGGGGCACGAGATCGGGCGATC
>VGFB01001303.1 GCA_016869015.1 Armatimonadota bacterium | reverse complement strand
CGACGGTGACGGAGCAGCGCTCCGTCCTACGACGGCGACGGTGACGGAGCAGCGCTCCGTCCTACGACGGCGACGGTGACGGAGCAGCGCTCCGTCCTACGACGGCGACGGTGACGGAGCAGCGCTCCGTCCTACGACGGCGATGGTGACGGAGCAGCGCTCCGTCCTACGATGGCGACGGTGACGGAGCAGCGCTCCGTCCTACGATGGCGACGGTGACGGAGCAGCGCTCCGTCCTACGACGGCGACGGTGACGGAGCAGCGCTCCGTCCTACGACGGCGATGGTGACGGAGCAGCGCTCCGTCCTACGACGGCGATGGTGACGGAGCAGCGCTCCGTCCTACGACGGCGATGGTGACGGAGCAGCGCTCCGTCCTACGACGGCGATGGATGGGCGTGCGGAACGGGCCGTCCACCAATCCAGACAATCACGAGTGACAGACCACTAGCGGGCCGCGAGGTAGCCCCAGGTGAAGGCGTTCTCGGCCATCGGCTGGTGGATGGTGAACTCGCACATCAGCGGGTACCAGAAGACGTCAAAGTACGCTTCGATGAAGGGCCACTCCCGCGAGGGCGGGTAGCAGGTCTGATCGACGAAGTCCAGGGCCCAGTCCTGCTTCATCTGGGTCGGGTTGCTGGGCCCAAAGACCGTCAGGCCCGGCGGCGGGGGCTGGCCGGTGACCTGCGAATCGATGTGCAGCGGGTGCCGCGGGCTGTCGTGGCCGAGGCCCGTGGTGTAGCAGAGGTTGACCGGGTTGGCGCCGGCGCCCGTCTGACAGCTGAGCACGATGGCGCGGAGGTACTTCGGGTCGCCGGTCAGGCGGTGTGCGCGGATCATCGAGACGGAGTCGGGTGCGGTGAGGGAGCCGACGCCGGTCGGGCGCCACTCGAAGTGGACCCACCGGAAGGCCGTCTGGTCCGCGCGGGCGGCGCGAGCGTCCGCTTCCTTGAGGAGGGCGGCCCGGCAGTTCCGCTGGATCGCGGCATCGACGCCGGGCTCGTCCGTCTCGGCGTACACCCACGGCGCGTGACGCTGCTCCTGCTGCTGCCAGATGAAGAGGTCGGCGCCGGGGTCGGTGAAGACGGTCGTGTCCAGGAAGACCCGGTTCCAGCGCTCGTCGCCCGTGAGCCGGTACAGCTCGGCCGCGGCGAGGTTTCTGGCGTCGCGCACCTGGTGCGGGTCGTTCCGGTCGGCGCGCTTCGGCAGCTCCGCCTCGGCCCACTCCATCGCGCGCAGGGCGCTGGCGCGGTAGATGGCCGCGAGGTCGGCGTCGAGAGGCTGCAGAACGAACGCGGCGCGCGCCGCGACGCCCGCGTACTCGTAGCTCGACCAGACGCACGGCGCGTAGGCCAGGACCGTCAGCGACTCTTGCCAGCTGGCCTCGCCGTGTCGCGGATGCTCGGAGGACTCGATGCCGCCTCGGATGCCGCCCTCGGGCGTCTGCATCCGGCGGTAGCAGTCCAGACCGAAGAGCGCCTCATCGAGGATGTCGGGGAGGCCGTTGCTCGATTCCGGGAGGTTCAGCGACAGGCCGGCGAAGTAGTCCGGCGCCATCTCCGCCAGCTCCAGCAGCAACCGCGAGGCCAGGAGGTGCTGGATGCGGCGGTCCCAGTCGCCGGCGTCCATGTAGCCGCCCCAGGCGTCCGGCACGAGCTCGTCGGTCCGGCCCTTCACGAGGTTGCCGAAGTTGCTGTCCTCGGAGTTCAGCCCGTTGCCCGTGTCCATGAGGCCGGTCGTGGAGGCGAAGACCTGCACGCCGTCGTCCGCGTGGAAGGTGCGAGGGCGGACGAAGTCGGTGTACGGAGGGCCGAGGGCGATCCCGCTGCGCTGGTGG
>VGFB01001302.1 GCA_016869015.1 Armatimonadota bacterium | reverse complement strand
GAACCAGTGTACCGCCGTATAGGCCAGTTTTCGTCTGAGGCTCGAGACGCCCTGCTCCCGCATGATCCTGGCGAATAGCCGATCAGCGTCCTTCCGGGTCCACGGCGTGGAAACCGGGATCCAGGTACCGTTGTCGGGGTCCCACCGGAGCGTGTTGACCACACCCCCGTTCCGGTAGAGCCAGTCGTGAAAGATGGACCCGACCCCCAGGTCGAGGGGGGAGATCAGGGCCCAAAGGAGACGGGGCACGCTGGCGAAATCGTGCTCGAATCCGTCGCCAACCGGCAGCCTGAAGATGTCCTCCTTCTCCGTTCGTTGGAGGCGCCACGTATAGGTGGCTTCCCCCCTCAGCCGAAAGCGCCGGAAGTCGCTCAAGAACTCCTGCGGAGGAAGCTGCGCCATGCCCGGCGCACCAGGCGGCAGGGGCTGGCGTGTCGCTGACGTTGTCACGGTTCGATGACCTCGAGAACGGGTGGACACGGCCGGAATTCGTCCAAGCCCTCCGGACCCGATGCCGGAAGGCTGGCCGCTGGCGCCTGCCGCTGGATCGAATCGAGGCAAGAGGGTAGTTCGCGCGCCTCGGGGGACGATGCCCGATGTCAAACCGTCGAGTCGGACGCCTGGTCCGATCCGAACCGGGCGCCCAGCCTCTCGACAAGGTCCCTCCGCCCAATCGAAAGCCAGCTCGTCCGCGCCCGCTCCAGCAGCCGATCCCGCTCCGCCCCGACCGGAGCCAAGTCGGCCAGCCGGAGCAGCGTCCAACCCACCGAGTATGGCTCGCGGATGCGCTCGTAGAGCGCAAGCGCCTCCTCGTAGCGCGCCCGCGCGCCGTCGTGATCCGAGCGTCGGAGCGCGAGGTCGCCCAGGCTCTGGATGCAGCTTGCCTCGTCGCCCGGCGACTGGAGGTCCCGATAGATGCCCAGGGCCTGCTCCAGCAGCCTGCTCGCGTCGGCGTATCGGTACTGATCGCGGAGGAGCTGGGCCTGGACCTCGAGGGTCCCGGCCGTGCGCGTCTTGTTGCCGGCGTTCGAGAACACCCGGACCGCTATCGCGGCGAAGCGGACCGCGGCTCGCTCGCCAAGCTCGTACTTCGCGGCGCGATCTCGAGCAACGAGTCGCCGGCCCGGAGCGCAGCCCGGCCGCGCAGCGCGGTCACCTCGCCGAGGTCGCTCAGGATGCTCTGGTGGCGGGCGCCTTCCGCGAACGCGAAGAACGCCTCGGCGTAGTCCGCGAAGTCCGGGGCGCCGTGGCGCAGCGCCTGGTTGGCCAGGGGGTCCAGCCAGGTCGATTCTTCTCTCGAGGATCCGCCGGAATGCGGCCAGCTCGTCGGCGTCCATGTGGTCGAGGGCGTCGCCCTTGCGGCGCAGGACCACCATCGGGACGACGTACGTCGAGAACGCGTCCCCGGCCAGCCCACCTTCCCTCGCAGGCCCAGGAACGCCTGGACGTCCACGTACCTGGCGGCCTGCGACTCCGGCCTGCAATTCCAGCGGGCCTCCCGCGCGGTCGTGGCCACGGTCCTCGAAGGGCTCATGGGCTGAGTTACCCAGCCCAGGTCTGACGGTGGCAGTCACCTGCCGGGGCCCGACGGGCAGTTGGCGCCACCTGTCTCCTCGGCACCCGCGCCATCTCTCTTGATGGAGCGAATTCCGCGCACTATTTATGGTCGGCTTCCCCAGGCGCGCCGGGCAGCTCTCCTGCCGGGAGAGCCGCGTTTCGCGCGGTTCATGTGCGTACCTCGGAGGGAGCCCATGCCAGAGCATCTGAGTACCTTCGCAGTCACGCTCCTCGCCGTCAGTCTCGCCACCGAGCGCCTGGTGGTTCTCGCGAAGACCGTC
>VGFB01001301.1 GCA_016869015.1 Armatimonadota bacterium | reverse complement strand
AAGAGGAGATCGCTGACACAACCCGCCTGGCTGAGGGCCTGCGGGCCGCTCAGGACCAGCTACGCACGGAGGAGGCCCAGATCCGCCTCGCCATCTGCGAGGCGCGCATTCCCGGGGTGCAAGAGGAACTCGAGAAGACCTGCGGGGAGTACCGGAGGCTACGCGCGGAGCTGGGGCAAGTGGTCGAACGGTACCACGCCGCTCAGACCAAGGCGGAATGCCTTGCGTCGACCACGCACGGCCTGCGGCGGTCGCTGGGGATCCCCTTGGGAGACGGTCCCCATTTCGCGTACCTTGGCTTCAACGATCCGAGTGTCGGGATCAGCGTCGGGCAATGCGCCGGGGACCAGCGATGGAACGGATGACGCGGCCTGCGCCGAGCATCTACCAGCGGGCCGCCCGCGTGCGCGTGGGGGCGCCTACGGCCGTCCTCTTCCAGGACGATCTGGGGTGGCTCGGCCGGGGGATGCGTGGCGCGGCGTTCAACTTCCGCGGCCGGCGGTGCGTGCTCCTCGACGCCGACCTCGAGAGCTGGGATCTGGTGCATGTGCTATTGCACGAGTGCGAGCACCACAGGGCTGAGGATCTGCCGGAACTCATGCCCGATGGTTCGTTTCGGAACGTCATGGCCCGCCCGCACCGCCTCCCTGAGACCGAGATCGAGGAGCGGGCCGGCAGTGAGCTGGACAGACTGATCAGGGCATGGTCGAAGCGGCGGCCGACCAGTCACCCCGGGAGACCCGAGCCAGTTTGGGCGGGCCTCCCGGGGTGGAAGCCATCGGTGGCGCACGCCATCGACATCCTGGAGAGGTACCTGGAGGTGCAGCGATGCCGGAATTGAGAGCGCGACTCGCACGGGCCGAGCGCATGGCGGGCGGCGGCGATGTGGTGGGGCTCTATGCCATCTGGCCGGAGAGGCCCGGGGGCGTCGTCCGGTATCGGCTGTCAGACGGAAGGCTGCTCACGCCCGAGGAGTGCCGCCAGGCGGGCGTCAGGGTGGGTCGCATCAAGGGATATGAGGGCTGCAGCCCAGACGATTGGGATGCGCCAGGAGAGTGTGACCAATGCAGTTCCTGAAGATCGGCGAAGCGACGTTTCTTGCCCTGGATCGGATCGATGCCTGCGCCTTCGGCCAACCGGGGGCAGGCCAAGCCACGATCTTTTTCAGCGGGGGCTCAGAGATGGTGCTGCCCAGGGATGCGGCGTCTGGGTTGTGGGCCCACTTCCACGGCCTGATCGGCGAGGCGCCGAGAGAGGCTACGCCGGGCGAAGGTGGCCCGGCGTAGCGCAGGCGAGATCGGGTATTCGCGAAACCGACCGGGTGTTCGCAAGCGACTAGTAGGCCGCTGCCCGAACCTGGTCGGATGCGGGATTGCCCTTCACGGGGCATAGGAGGCGCAACTGTGCCGAGCTCAACGCTTGAGATGATCCTGAAGGTCACGGACAAGGCTTCCGGCGAGCTGAAGAAGATCGATGGGGGGCTAGACGGATTGAAGACCGGCCTGCAGTCGGTGGGCGTGGCGATGGCCGCTGTTAGCGTGGCAACGGGAGCGGCTGTTGCCACCTGGAAAAGCGTGGTCCAGCCGGTCATCGACTACAACAAGGAGATCCTCGACGCCTCGCGTGCCACGCGGATGACCACGACGGACATGAGCCGCATCGTCCAGGTCGCGGACGACTTCGGCATCGAGATGGGCACCGTCACCCGCGCCTTGGAATTGGCAACCAAGAACGGGTTCGCCCCCAGCGTCGAGAGTATCGCCCAGCTCGCCGACAAGGCGCGTTCCCTCACCTAATATGTCACCGGCGGTGTACGGTTCCCTCAAATGATAACGTCACCGAGAG
>VGFB01001300.1 GCA_016869015.1 Armatimonadota bacterium | reverse complement strand
GTCCGCGAAGCACACGTTCATCTTGCCAAAGTGGTAGAAGGGATCGTCGCCGATGAGGGGCACGAAGCTGCACGCGGGGATGATGGGTCCCCCCTCGTCCGGGGCGCTGGGCACCTCGTACTCGAACAGCAGGATGGTGGAGGAGGGGTCTTCGCAGGCGTCCAGCCATCCGGGCTGCAGGAACGTCAACTTGGCGTTCACCAGGTAGGCGGGGAGGTACTGTGGCGCCGCCGGGCAGTAGAGGATCTGCTCGTTCCGGACGTACGGAAGCACCAGGTCCCACCACACGACATCCATCCGGCCCTGCCAGGGGTTGACGAAACGCCCGCCGGGGATGCGCGTGCTTGCGGGCGGAAGCAACCCGTCCTGGTCGTCGGCGTACATGGCGAGGGCCATCCCGACCTGCCGCAGGTTAGAGGCGCAGGCCGCCTGCTTTGCCTTTGCGCGGGCCCGGGAGAAGACGGGAAAGAGGATCGAGGCCAGCACCGCCACGATGGCGATGACGACCAGCAACTCCACGAGCGTGAAGCCGCTCCGCCGCGTCTCCGGGCCAGGCACCCCAGTCACCTCCCGTCAGAAGCCGATATACCCGCCCTCCGTGTTGGGGACAATGTAGCGCACTGAGAGGAACTCGGCCATCGCAGGCTTCCCGTCGGCGCCCATTCTGCCCCCACGCGTGGCTTGCACCTCCACGGAGGCCTTGCCGGGCTGCGTCCAGTCAATGCGTCGGTCTACACCGGCCGTCTCCTCTGCGGCCTGGACGAACAGGGCAGCCACGCCCGGAGGCAGTTCGCGGAAGGCCAGCTCTGCCACGCCTCCGTTGCGCACGAGCACCCACTGCTGAGCCGTGAGCCGGCCCAGGACGGCTTCGCGGAGGCCAGCGCGGAGGGTCGTCGCGTCCCCATCAGGTCCCTGCCCCGCGTTCCCCTTTGCGGCCTGGAGGGACAGAGCCTCGTCCAGCCGCCGGAAGGAGCCCACGTGTAGGACGCTCACCGGACCAACGCCGTCGCCGACGGCACTGAGTGCGCCCGACAGGGCGGCGAGGAGACGTGGGCGGCTTGGATGCGCCAGCCGGCCGGCGACATGCCAGCCTCGAAGCTCCTCGTCGGCAATGATGGCGCCGAGGCCGGCCCCGGCAGCCCGGACAAGAGCGTCCGGGAGCGGGCACGACTCGTCCAGCGCGAACGCCGCCGCGTCGCGTAGAACGGGGAAGGCGTGTTCGTCGCGCGCGAGGGGAGGCGGCATCTCGCGAGCCCGAGGCGGCTGCAACGCCAGCCAGCACACCACGACGCCTTGGCGCTGACCCCAGTCGTATCCATACACCTCCAGCAGCGCGTCGAGGGCCTCCCAGAGGGGCACGCCCTGAACTCGAAACTCAGCCGCCTTTCCGAAGGCCGGCCCCGGCGATCCGGCCAGGTAGTCGATCCCGGCCTCACCCAGCAACGCCCGCAACGCATCGGCGACCGTTCCGGTGACGTCGGCCGTCACCTCATCCGTAAGCGGGGCGCGCGGCGGGAGAACCTCGGGTTCGGATGAGAGCCGTATCCGTCCCGACGCCTGGCCCTGGCCTGTGCTGGTGAAGGCCGTGAGTGCCACGATGGCCAGCGGCAGTGCCCGGAGCATCCGGTCATCCCCCTCTCCCTCACTTGTGCCGAGTAGGGGCGGGGCCCCTGTGTGCCCCGCCCTCACACGGCCGCAACGCCGGCCCGCTACGGCATGGGCGGGCCGCCTCCGCCCGGCGGCTCTCCGCCACCCGGGGGTTCACCCCCGCCCGGGGGCTCTCCGCCACCTGGGGGTTCACCTCCGCCCGGGGGCTCTCCGCCACCTGGGGGTTCGCCTCCGCCCG
>VGFB01001299.1 GCA_016869015.1 Armatimonadota bacterium | reverse complement strand
CGTTCATGGTGTGGTACGGGGGGAATGAGATCGAGCGGGCCTCGGCGCTCCTGCGGGCGACCGGCCCCTATGCGCCGTACTACTGGATCATGGTCTTCTGCAACGCCGTGCTGCCCTTCGCGCTGTTCTGGAAGCAGGTGCGGAGCAACCTCACGGCGTTGTTCGCGATCGGGCTGCTGATCAACGTGGGCATGTGGTTCGAGCGGTATGTGATCATCGTCGGGTCGCTGTCCAATGACTTCATGCCCTCGGCGTGGTTCACCTACGCCCCGAGTTGGGTCGAGATCAGCATCGCCGTGGGGGCCGGCTGCTTCTTCCTGTTCATGCTGCTGGCGACGCTGCGGGCGATCCCGGCGGTCTCGGTAGCCGAGAGCAAGCCCGAGCCGCACCTCGGCGAGGAGGCCGCATCGTGAGCGAGGCGCGCGTGACGGCGAGCTTCCCGGGGTTCGAGGCCCTCGTGGCCGCCCTGCGGGCGCTGCGCGCCGCCGGGATCGACCGGTTCGCGGTCTACTCGCCCGTCCCGCTCCACGCAGTCGAGCACCTGCTGCCTCGCCGCGGCAGCCCGATTCGTTGGTACGCTCTGGCGGGCGGGCTGGCGGGCTGCGTTGGGGGCTTCGCGCTGTGCGTCACGGCGTCAGGCTACTACGGGCTGATCGTCGGGGGCAAGCCCGTCGCCTCGTGGATTCCCTTCTGCGTGGTGGCGTTCGAGCTGACGGTGCTGGTGGCGGGCTTGGTGACGATGGGAGCCGTATTCCTGCACTCGCGGCTGTACCCCCGAGGGGTCGGTTCGGCTTACGACCCGCGATTCGGGGTCGACGCCTTCGGGATCAGCGTACCGTGTGAGGAGGAGGCGCGGGAGAGGGTTGTGAGTCTGCTGCGCGAGGCGGGGGCGGAGGAGGTGCGGCAGTGGGACGTGGGCAGCACGCTCTGCCCCTGCAACGGCGCGCGCCGCGGGTGACCTGTAGGGGCGCAGCGTGCTGCGCCCAGAGCGTCGTCGTCAGCGGCGCGGACGGCGTGGGGCGGACACGTGGGTCCGCCCCTACGTTCACGGCGTGACGGCAGGGGCCATTCGGCGCAGTGACGGGCCATGCTGAGCAAGCGACTCGACATCCTCCGCCCGATCCTGAGCCGCGCGATCTCCCTGCAGGGGGCGGTCGTGTGGGGCCTTGGCGTGGGCACGGTGCTCGTGATCGGGCTGCTGGCGCTGCGACCGTACGCAACCGGCCCGCGCCAGCCGATCCCCTTCAGCCACCTGCGGCACGCCGGGACGCGGCAGATCAGCTGTCTCTTCTGCCACGACAGCGCTGATCGCTCATCGAAGGCCGGGATGCCGCCGATCGCCAAGTGCCTGCTGTGCCACAACCGCATCGCGCCGCACTTCGGGCCGCTGGCCAGGCTGCACACCTCCTGGGAGAGCGGCAAGCCGGTGGAGTGGACGCGCGTGTACCGTCTGGCCGAGTTCGTGTACTTCAACCACGAGGCCCACCTGATGAAGGGCGTCGACTGCGGGCAGTGCCATGGCGACGTGAAGCGCATGAACCGCATCGTGCTGAATCAGCGCCTGACGATGGGCTTCTGTGTCGACTGCCACCGGCGGCCGGAGTACCGGGCCTCCGTGGACTGCTATCGGTGCCACCGATGACGCCGCTGAACCGCCTGTTCGACCACTTCCTGCCCCCGCACGAGCACTCCGCCGCGCGGCGGTTCCTGGTGTCGGGCGCGGCGTGGTTCGTGGTCGGGACGGTGTGGGGGCTGCTCGGCGCGATGCACCTCGCGGCGCCGGAGGTGTTCACCGGCATCCCGTGGCTGGAGTTCGGGCGCATCCGCCCCGCGCACACGACCGTGG
>VGFB01001298.1 GCA_016869015.1 Armatimonadota bacterium | reverse complement strand
CTGTTCGAGCTGCACTGGCTATTCGGCGTCCCCTTCCCACAGATCGAGGTCGTCGTGCACCATCAGAGCATCCTACACTCCGCCGTGCAGTTCTGCGACGGCTCCGTGATCGCCCAGATGGGCCTGCCGGACATGCGGACCGCCATCCAGTACGCGCTCTTCCATCCCGAGCGCGCCGCAAACCGCCTGCCGCGACTCGATCTGGCGGCGTGTGCCCGACTCACCTTCGCACCGCCGGACTTGGGCCGCTTCCCCTGCCTGCGGTTGGCGTACGAGGCCGGCGAAGCGGGACTCACCTACCCGGCCGTCCTCAACGGTGCAGACGAGGCCGCGGTCGAGCTGTTCCTGGCGGGACGGACGGGCTTCCTGGACATCCCCCGAGCCGTGGAGGCCGCTCTCGCCGACCACGAACCGGTTGAGCCCGCCTCGCTGGGCGACATCCTGCGAGCAGACGCCTGGGCGCGCGAGCACGTGCGCGGCCGCTTCGAGCGGGGGAGATGAGGGGTTCATGAGCGCACTGTTGGGCTCGCTGGCAAACAGCGTCCTCGCCATCGTTTTCATCCTGGGCACCTGCATCTTCGTCCACGAGCTGGGGCACTACGTCGCCGCCCGCTGCGCGCGGATGCGCGTGGAGGAGTTCATGATCGGGTTCCCGCCGCGCGTTGTCTCGTTCACGCGGCGGGAGACGCGGTACGGCCTCGGCATCGTGCCTTTCGGGGGCTTCTGTCGGATCGCCGGAATGGAGCCGGGCCAGGAGGCCGTGGAGAACGGCTTCTACACGAAGCCGCGCTACTGGCAGGCGGTCGTCATCGCGGCCGGCGCGGTGATGAACGTGCTGTTGGCGGTGGGGTTGTTCACCGGCCTCGGCATCGTCGAGGGCGTCCCCGTTGCATACGTGGACCCTCCGGAGATCGACACCCTCGTGCGGGGTGAGACGCCGGCACGCCAGGCGGGTCTGCTCCCGGGCGACTCCATTGTCGCCCTCGACGGCGAACGCTCATGCCTGGAGATCGCCGAGGTCCGGGCGGGCTCCGTCGCTGCGCGACTGGGGCTGGCCGCGGGCGATGTGGTCTACCGGGTCAACGAGGAGTACGTCGCGGTGCCCGCTGACGTGCCTCGGGTCGCGGCGGAAGCGCCGGGCTCGGTGGAGCTGGCCGTCATGCCCTCCGGAGCGGGTCCGGAGAGCGCTGGTGAGCCGAAGACGATCACCGCCTCCCGGGAGAAGCTGGGCCTTCCCGATCCCGTGCCGCCGGACGCCGACCTCGCCGAGGCGTGGGGCGTCAAGTTCGGACCCCTGACCGTGGAGCCGACGCGGCTGTACGTCATGGAGCGCCCGAACCGGCCGATCCGCCTCACTGTCATGCGCAACGGGTCGGAGCTGGAGCTGACGGTCACGCCCCGGCCGGAGAGCGTGCAGGTGCAGGAGGAGGACGGGCAGGTCGTGCGCGAGGAGATCGGGCAGATCGGCATCGTCTTCGCGGCCGTCCGGCGGTACGACATGGGCTACGCGCTCCGTAGCGGCCTCGATGACTCGCAGGTGATCGTGAAGGGCATCGCCGGCATGATCTACCGCGCGGTGAAGGGTGAGAGCAAGTTCGAGGGCACGGGCATCGTCGGCATGGCTTACTACGCCCACAAGCAGGCGCAAATTGGATGGGGGGCGGTCCTGAGCCTCTGCGCCATCATCAGCATGAACCTGGCGTTCATCAACTTGTTGCCGATCCCCATCGCCGACGGAGGCCGGCTGGTCCTCATCGGGTATGAGGCCATCGTCCGCCGCCGCATCAGCTCGCGCCGGGAGATGGCCTGGCTGGTGGCCGGGATCGTCTTCCTGGTCGTGGCCTTCGGA
>VGFB01001297.1 GCA_016869015.1 Armatimonadota bacterium | reverse complement strand
CCCGTACGCACCCCAGATCCGGTTGTCGATGGCCGGCCCCGGGTTGCAGTAGATGCCGCGGACCAACTCGCCGGTCGGCGGCAGGGGGGCGGAGGTTGCGGGGCATAGCCCCGCGAGCAGAGTCAGGAGGGCACACATGGAGGCACCTCGAGCAGGCGTCGGCGGAGTGCAGAGCGCGTCTCACCTTCGACGGGCTGTACCCGGCGGCCTGCTCGGAGTATACTGCCGCTGCAAGCAGGAGGTGCCGGAATGCTGAGCCTCACGCTTCTGGCGGTCCTGGGGGCGGCGTCCCCCCAGGGAGAGGCCGTCGACGGACAGCCCCCAATCCTCGTGACCTTCGATGCACACGCCGACCCGATGCAGGCCTTTCCGGCCCCCATCCGCGAGCGGATCTACGTGCAGTGGCGGGACGCCCTGAACTGGCTGCTCGACGAGACGGAGCCGCGCGGGGCGAAGGTCTCCTTCTCGTCGGTTGGAGAGTTCATCGAGTACTGCGTGCAGGACGACCCGGCGGGTCTCGATCTGCTGCGGCGCTTGTACGCCAGCGGCGGAACCCTCGGCACTCACACCCACGATGAGATGCACTTCGGGCGGCACGATTGGCGTCCGGTCGGCTTCCAGGCCTCTTTGGAGCTGTCTGAGCGGGTCTGGCAGGACAGCATCGAGATGCTCGACTACGCTGTGACCCGGGCGCTCGGGATCACCGATCCGGCGGAGGTCCGGAAGGTGAACTGCCTGCGCGGCTCGCACGTGCCGGCAGATGGCGCCGCGTTCCGCGAGCTCATGGCGCGATATGGCATGACCATCCACCAGGCCGGGCCGGGCGAAGACATGGCCGGGCTCTTCCACCACTACCTCTTCCACCCGTACCGCGAGTCCTTCGACAACCCGCTTGCCGAGGACCGCACCTCCCCCGTCATTCTCACCCAGGCCGGGCCGGTGCTCGGCGCGAAGGCCGTGCACAAGGGTGTGGAGCAGGACATGAGCCTGCCGCGAGTGCAGTCGCTGTTCCTGCAGGAGGTCCTCAACTGGCTCCACGCCGCGACGACAGGCACCGGGGAGCAGGTGTGGTGCTTCGGGTGGGCGGTTCACGCGGCCGACATCGCGCCCGGCCGCGGCGTGAGCCGTCCGTGGGTGAGGCCGACGCTCGACTGGTTCGACGAGCATTTCATCGGGAAGCCGATCGGCGGGCAAGTGGTCGCGCAATACGGTTCCTACGCAGACGAGGCGCGGGCGTACCTGGACTGGGAACAGGCGCACCCGGACGCGCCCGTGCCCGGCTACCCGCTACGCGAGCGCGACTGGGACCGCTATCCGTTCCTTCTCCCGCCGACCGTGTACCTGTGGGACGCGCGGTGGGAGAAGGCGGTTCGGTCGGATGACCGGGGGCAGGTGCATCTGCTCGCGGCCGGCGAGGGAATCGGCGGGCCCTATCCTCTCGTGGTCGCGCTGCCGGCCGGAGTGGAGGCGCTCGAAGCGGACCTGTCCCCCGTCGATCCAGGCGAGTGGATGCGCATCGATCCGGCATCCGGGGACGCAACGAGGGTCGCGGCAGAGTGCGAGGTGAGCGGGAGCGGCGCGATCCTCGTGCCGGCCGAGCACTATCGCAGCACGGCCGAGCTGATGGCCCGTATCGACGCCAAGTTCCCCAAGCAGCTGCCGGGGCCCGCCGGAGGAGCGCGCCGACGCGACTTCCTTCGCGACTTCGACCGCAACAACGACGGCGTGGTGACGCCCCAGGAGTTCACCGGGCCCCCCGCCGTCTTCCGGCGACTCGACACCAACACCGATGGGAGGATCGACGGCAACGAGGCCGCGCGCGATGCGCCGCCCAGGTAGCCGCCCCTACC
>VGFB01001296.1 GCA_016869015.1 Armatimonadota bacterium | reverse complement strand
AACGTGTCGTACCCCTCCGCCCCGCCCACGAACACATCGACCGCCTCCACCTGCATCGGAAGCCCTCCGATCGACGCCAGCGGAATCTGCGCGCCCACCCATGCACTCATGCTGTGCCTCGCCGCCTTCTGCCGTTCTTCCCCTCCTCCCATCTTCCCCTTTCGTTCCGTTCGTCAGTCCGTCAGCCTCGGCAACTCCACGACCTTCCCCTCCGCCATCGCCTCATCGGCCGCGAAGGCGATGAGGTGCCCGTTCACGGAATCCATGAGATCGGTGGTCGAGAGCGAAGCGGGCTCGCCCCGCACGACCCGGAGGAAATCCGCCACCAGCCGCAGGTCGCCGCCCCCGTGCATGTCCCGCGAGACGCTCAGGTCGACAATCTCCTCGGCATACTCGTGGCCCGGGCGCGCGTCGTTGTGGCGGACGACGAACTTGCCCTCCTCCATCGTGCCTTGGATCTCGCCGTGGGTCCCGATGAGGTGCATCGATCGGCAGGGCCGCGCGACGCCGCCGATCATGTTGTGGGTCGCGACGGAGCCGTCGGCGAAGTCGACCGCGCCCGCCTGGTGATCGACCACGTCGTTATCGCAGCGCCAGACGCACCGGCCGTAGGGGTTGTCGGTCTTCAGGGACTCGATCTTCTGCTCGACCGTCGGAGAACCCAGGTGCTCCAGGCACTCCCAGGCGTAGTAGCCCCACAGGCCCTGCTCGATGTAGTGCTTGTAAGCCGAGTAGTCGCACTCCCGCTCGATCCGGCAGTCCACCAGGCACCGGTCCCCCGAGCCCTCCGGCGCGCGCTCGGGGCGGAAGTAGGTGAGCCCCCCGAAGCTGGCGACCCGCGTGGGCGCGACGCCGGTCTTCATCCAACAGATGAGATCGAGATCGTGGCAGCACTTGGACATGAGCATCGGGTTACTGGTGGCGCGTCGGTTCCACTTGCCGCGCACGAACCCGACCGCCATGTGGTGGTAGCTCACGTTCTCGACCGTCTGCACGCTCAGCAGGTCGCCGATCTCGCCCGCCGCCACGCGCTCGCGGATCGCCGCGTAGAACGGCGCGAACCGCAGCACGTGACAGATCATCACCTTCGTGCCCGTCCGCCGCGACGCAGCCAGCAGCGCCGGCAGCTCCTCTCGCGTCGGGCAGACCGGCTTCTCCAACAGCACATGATACCCCGCTTCCAGCAGCGGGAGCGTCGTCGGGACATGGTCTCGGTCCATCGTCCCGTTGATCGCCACCTCGGCGAACCGCGGCCGCGCCGCCAGCTCCTCCGCGGTCAGGAACACGCGCTCCGCCGGCAGCGCATACTCCTGCGCCGTCCTCTCCCGCCTTACTGGATCGGGATCAGCGACCCCGACCACCTGCAACTCCTCGGGATGCGTCTTCGAGTACGACGCGTACAGCACGGAGCGATGTCCCGCCCCGATGATGACGGCCCTCAACGGCTCCTGCGGCATGGGGAGCTCCTGGACGGCGGAAGGTCAGCGCGTCGCGGGTGTGGTTCGGCGGGGAGTCGCATTGCCCTCTTCGTGCAGCTTCGTGTCTTCTTCGTGGTCTTCGTGTTTGAGGCCGTGGCGTCCGCGATCTGTGGCTCCTTGACTCCGGGGCAGCCACGGCGTATACACAGACGACAGGCGCAGGAGCGTTCGCGAGGAGACCATGCCCAGGAAGCGAATACCCGACTTCAAGACCGATGAGGAGGCCGCGGAGTGGTGGGACACCCACGACTCCACTGAGTACGAGCACGACACGGAGCCGGTGGAGGTGTCATTCCCTCGACCGCCGCTCAAGCAGGTCTGCCTGCGCCTGAACCCCACGCACATCGAGCGGCTGAAGCAGATCGCCGCAGCCAAGG
>VGFB01001295.1 GCA_016869015.1 Armatimonadota bacterium | reverse complement strand
CGTCGCGTGTATCACGCTTCGGCGGGGAACCGAAGAGGCATGTCGCATTTCTGCGTGGTCTCGACCACCGAGTACGAGGCGGACCTGGCCCGGGCCGAACTCTGGGCGCTGAGCGGAGTGGACGCCGCCGGGCGGGTCGTGACGGTCCGCAGCCCGGTGGACGTGGCACGCGCCGCCTACGTGACCGCCTGCGCGGAGGAGCTGGCCTCCGGCCCGAGTCCGGCGGCGCTCTCGCGCGCCCTGGAGGGCCGACGGCTGCGGTTCGAGCGGTTCCGGATCACGCCCATGACGCTGCCGCCCCGGCCCAAGGTCACCTTGCGGGAGGCCGTCATTGAGGCTGCCCGCAACGTGGACGGCACCGTCGATGTGCACGCGCCGCTGACCGAACTGCTATTGGTGGGCTCCGAGGGGGACTGGCGTCTGGGGCGCGTCACGAGCCAGGCCACGAAGGGCTACGTGGAGCACGACAGCAAGCCCTGGGGGTTCTCCAGCGCGCTGCCGACCCGCGTGGCGCGGGCGATGGTCAATCTGGCGGCCTCCCCGGGCGATGCCATCATCGATCCCTGCTGCGGAGTCGGCACTATCTTGCTGGAGGCGTGGGCCGTCGGGATGCGCGCCGTGGGGGGAGACGTGAACCGGAAGCTGGTGGGCATGACCCGCGCGAATCTCCAACACTTCGGCCGACCAGGCTGGGCCTGCGTCGCCGATGCCGAGAGGCCCTGGGCCCGGGCCGACGCCGTGGTGACCGACTTCCCTTACGGTCGTCAGTCCGCGCGCGATCCGGAGCTCTACGGGCGCCTGCTGGCCGCGCTCCCCGCCTTCGCGCCGAAGCTGGTCGTTGTGACGGCCGAGGGGATCGAGAGGTTGCTGGAGCAGGGGGGGTATGACGTGTTGCGGACGGCGGATGTCCTGAAGCCCCACGGCTTCCGGCGCCGAGTCCACGTGGCGCAGGTGAGGTGAGATGCCGCGACGACGGATGCCCGCCGAATGGGCCGCCCTGGCCCATCGCTTCGACGAGATCAACCGGCAGTTCATCGACTACGAGGCCCAGGTCGGCTTCCTGCTCCGGTGTGCCGACCGCTTCCTCCCACGCCTGCGCTGCGCCCTCGACCTGGGTTGCGCCACGGGCCTCCATGCGCGAGCCCTGGCCAGACGCGAGGTGCGCGTCGCGGGAGTGGACCTCTCGCCCCGGTTGCTGCGGCGGGGGAGGCAGGCCGCCCCTGCCGAGGGAGCGCCGCTGCTCATCTGTGGCGACCTCGCTGCGCTCCCCTTGCGCCGGGGCTTCGACCTCGTCTACGCCCTCAACTTCGTGATGAGCTTCCTGCTCACGAACGAGGCTCTGCGGAGCGCGCTGGCGGAGGTGCGTCGGGTGCTATCGCCCGGGGGCGCATTCGTGATGGACTACCACTACTACTTCCCGCCTGAGGCCGGCAGCGGCTTGCGCGAGGGGTGGAAGGAGGACTGCGTGGTGGCTGGCCGCCGACTCGTCGTCAGCCACGACCCGACGGTAGACTGGCGCACGCAGCTTTGCACGGACGAGATGACCTATCGCT
Source organism: Armatimonadota bacterium (assembly GCA_016869015.1). Taxonomy (GTDB): domain Bacteria; phylum Armatimonadota; class Zipacnadia; order Zipacnadales; family VGFC01; genus VGFC01. Next base: position 306 of record VGFB01001295.1, on the reverse strand, counting down.
TCATGGAGGGGCGCCGAATCGCGCGGGAGGTGCGCAGCCGGGAGGTCCGGCGCATCAGCCTCCCCCAGGACCTCGCGTGCCTCCTGCAGGTTGCCGGCTTCGAGATCCTCGCCCACTGCCGCCGGTTCGACCTCGACGAAGATCCGCAAGAGACCGGGGTTCTCGTGGCGAGGCGAGGGATCGGCTAGTTGCCCTGTCAGCCGTGATTCCTTGGGTCGTTCTCGCGTCCAGGAGGACAGGCATTCCTGCCTGTCCTCGCCCGGAACCCGAGGTCTGTGCGGACAGGCAGGAATGCCTGTCCTCCCG
>VGFB01001294.1 GCA_016869015.1 Armatimonadota bacterium | reverse complement strand
GAGGGTCCTCCCAACCCGCCCGATCAGAGGCTTCAGCAGGTCATGCTGCGCGCGGTCCTCGGCGAAGAGGTCGACCACGACGGGCTCACTCATCCAGGAGCCCTCGCATGAGCAGCCCCTCGAAGAGACCATCCTCTGTGGGGGACGATAGGCCTTGGAGCAACTCCTGGTCCTGGAAGAGGCTGTCCGGCAACTCGACGCGTTTCGCCAGTGTGCCGCCCGCACCCCGGTGCACGTTCACCAGAGCGGCCGTGTCGCCGTCACGATCGGTCAGGCGAAGCACCGCGTCGCAGAATCGAGCCGAGTGGGTCGTAGCGATGACCTGCCGGCCGCCGTGCGTTGCGAGAGACACGAACAGCTGCGCGATCAGCTCCAGCCTCCGAGGATGGACCCCGTTCTCCGGCTCCTCAAACGCTACAAGCCCCTTGGCCCAGGGGTTCACCGCAATTGCGCACAAGGCCAGAACCCTGAGAGTGCCCTCCGAGATGACGCGCGACGAGAAGTCACATCCGTCCTGCCGGATCTGCACGCTGAGCTCGCCGCGCCGCTCGTCCAGGTCGACATCGAGGTCCTCTACGCTAGGGACGAGGGAGCTCAATGTACGTCTTACGGCAGCGAACAGCTTGGGGTGCTCCGCCTTTAGACGGTGCAGGTACGGCGCGATGGACTCGCCCGATGGCCCGATGTCGGAGACCGCCGAAGGAGGCTGGGCCGAACGCATTGCGACCCGGGGATCGAGGTAGTATGTGCGCCAGTTCCCCAGCTCCCGTAGGCAGGTGCCGGCCAGCTTAGACCCTCGGTCGTCCGCGGGCGCAGGCACGGCGTAGTGAGCACCGGTGTGGACTAGCACCCTTCCCCCGGGCCGGATGTCGCCCGGCACACTCAGGACCGGCGCGCCATGCGGCCCCAGTTCCGCCAGGGAGCCGGTGGCCACGAGGCGCCCGGTAGGCGGATGCAGTTCAATGTCGGCGCGGTACCGAAGCTGGTGGCCGCTCGCCAGCAGGTCGGCCTCCAGACTCAGCTGAGCAGCGGGCAGCCGCAGCAGACCCGGTAGGCCATCCGGCGGAAACGCGAACAGCTCCAGAGGGTACCCCCGCAGAGAGCTGCCCAGCCTCTCAGACGCACTCAGAGCCGAGCCGACGATGGCTAGGGCCTGAACCGCCTCGAGGATGTTGCTCTTCCCTGACGCGTTCGGGCCGAACAGCACGGTTAGCGGCCGGAACTCGACCTCCAGGTCGATCAGGGACTTGAAGCCCTTCGCGTGAAGTCGTGTCAGCATCGCCGTCTGCCTTTCGCCGGCCCCTCCTGCAGTTGACTACACCGCGTGCACCCACTCCCGCAGGAACTCGTACTCCGGCGGGAGGTGGGCGAAGGCGTGGCCGTAGGCGGCGCCGAGCTGCTGGTGCTCGGTGTCGCTGAGCCGGCGCGGCTGGTTGCGGACGGTGAGGTTGTTCTCCAACTCATCGATCGTCGTCATGCCCAGCACGGTGCAGGTGAGATACTCGTTCTGGATGATCTTCTTCACGCTGAGCGCGGCGATCTCCATGTTGTCGAGCACCTCGCCCTTGCGCTTCGCCGCGCGGAAGACGGCGCCCCCCGCGAAGGGCTTGATGGTGACGATCCCCACGTCCTTCTGCTGCGCCATCGGAAAGACGCCGTGCAGCTCGTCGGGCTCGGAGATGGGGGTGTAGGGGAAGATGAGCATCTCGAACTCGGGCCACTTCTCCATCACCCGCATGTGGAACTCGCGGCTGTGGGAGGACATCCCCAGGTGGCGGATCTTCCCCTGTTCCTTGGCCTTCATCGCGGTCTCGATGACGACCTCGATCTCCTCGTCGGTGTGGTTGCCGTCCGTGAGTGCC
>VGFB01001293.1 GCA_016869015.1 Armatimonadota bacterium | reverse complement strand
CTCGGCGGCGATTACTTCGAGCGGTTCGACCGCCAGGTCTTGGCCCGTCGCCTCATCCACCGCCTCCACGAGCTCGGCCTGGACGTCCATGTCCGGACCCGGGCCGCGTAGGGGTTTTCAGATCAGAGGCATGGAGCGCCCCGCCAACTCGACCGCGAGACCCCGCGCGTGATCGCTCGTCCCTGGCGTCGGGAGTTGTCATCGTGATGCGCTGATGCTATGATGCGTCATGCGTACCACCTTGAACCTCGACGACGACCTTCTGCGGGCCGCCCGGTCCCTGGCCAGGCAGCGCGGAGAGAGCCTCGGCTCGGTGGTCTCCGGGCTTCTCCGGGATGCGCTCGCCCCCGAGCCCGGCTTCGCCTACGAGATGGACGTGCCGGTCTTCGTGGTTCGCGAGGGCGCGGCTCCGATCACGGCCGAGATGGTCGAAGCCGCCGGAGAGGACTCCTGATCCGACTGCTCGACGTAAACGTGTTGGTCGCGCTCGCGTGGCCGAACCATGTCCATCACCGGCAGGCGGTCATGTGGTTCGTCGGCATTCGCGACGAGGGGTGGGCTACCTGTCCCATCACCGAGTCAGGGTTCGTACGGGTGTCATCGAACACGCATGTGCTCCCCGATGCTCGCACGCCCTCGGAGGCCCGGACGCTCCTGGCCGCGCTTCGCACGAAGGGCACACATCGGTTCTGGGAGGACGACGTCTCGGCCGTCGATGATCCGTTCGGCGTATTCGCGACGGCGCTCGGCCACCGCCAGGTCACGGACGCCCATCTGCTTTCGCTGGCGATCCGCCGCGGCGGCGCTCTCGCGACGTTCGACCGCGGGATCAGAGACCTCGCCACCTGCTTCCCCGACAGCGTGGTGCTGATCGGCGGTTGAGGGCACCATGGGCCGGGGGGTCGGCGAGGCCCGCGGCTCCACACCCTACGGATCGGTGCGGAGCTCGGGGGGGCGCATGAGCCGGGCGACGTCCTTCTGGCCTTCCAGGAGGGCGTCGATCGCCCGGGAGAGCTGGTTGGCCGAACCCAGCTCCAGGGTGAGGCTCTCCACCGTTCCGTCGCCGGCGTGGAGTCGGAGCAATCCGAGGCGGATCTTCTCCAGCGCGGAGATGGCGTCGGTGAGGCGGCCCCTCGCCTCGTCTCGCGTCCGGACGAGATCCATGCGCAACGCCGCTCGCTCCTCCGACCCGACGCCGCCCCGCTCGTCGCCCACCTCGGCCATCGCCCGCTCCAGCCTCTCGACCTGAAGGCGCATGGAGCGCGCGTCGGCCTCCAGCCGCTGGATGGCGGCGGGAAGGCCCTTGAGCTCCCTCCGGTACTCCCGCGGGAGCTCCTCGAAGAGCCGATCCGCGGCGATGGAGATGGCCATCTCGGTGGGGCGGTGGGCTCCGGCGCCCAGCGCCACCCGGTCGAGCCCCAGACGCCCCAACGCGAAGGAGACGCTGCCGAGGGGACCCTCGACCATCCACCTGGCGGCCTCGCCGATCCAGTCGCGCCGGCGCTTGTTGCGCAAAGCCGCGGCGAAGGCCGAGACGACCCCGATGTCTCCACCCAGGATCGCGGGGATGCTCAGGTCGATGCCTCCGAGCACGCCCACGACCACCGACCCGACGGCGGTGAGGATCCCTCCCACCCCCAGGAAACGCAGGGTCCGGTCGACCCAGGTGAGCCCCTTGCCGTACTCGAAGCGGATCTCCTCGAGACGCCGCTCCCGGTCGTCCTCGAGGGCGAGGCGACCGTCGTCGAGGTTGTAGCCAGCCGCGATTAGCCGACGGGCGTAGAGGCCCAGAATTCCCAGCGGCGCCACCGTGAGCCAGCCCATCATCATGAGGATCCACATGGGCCATCGATCGAACCCGTC
>VGFB01001292.1 GCA_016869015.1 Armatimonadota bacterium | reverse complement strand
TACGGCGCCGAGGCGGCTCTCAAGCAGGCGTGGCAGCGCCCCGAGGTCACGCTGGCCACTGCGACCATTCCCGTCCCCGAAGCCGGTCGCTTCCCAATGCACGGGGAGGCTGAGCCGATCCGGGTGTTCTACGACCTCCCGGTCCAGCGGGACTGGGTGGACTTCTCCGGGTACGCCAACGACCTCGCCGCAGACTGCATCCTCGCGTGGGCGCGGCTGATCAAGGAGGAGACCGGGGGAAGACGGTTGTCGGCCTTCTTCTACGGCTACACGATGGAGTTGGTCGGCAGCTTCAGCGGGCACTATGCCGCCCAGCGCGTGCTTGAGTGTCCCGATGTCGACATCCTGGCCGGGCCCTGTTCCTACACCGACCGCCGAGCCGGCGCCCCCCCGAGCTTCATGTCTCTCGTGGACAGCATTGCCGCCCACGGCAAGCTGTGGTTCAACGAAGATGACATGCGCACCAGTTTCATGGCGCCGGCGCTGTTACCCGCGGGAGGGCACGCTTTCAACCAGCCCATCACCACCCGGGACCGCGAGGAGACGCTGGCGGTGCTCGATCGCAACTTCGCCGCCATCCAGCTGCATCGGGCGGGCACGTGGTGGATGGACCTGATGTCGGCCGGGGCCTTCAGCGACCCCTCGGCATGGCGGATGCTCTCTCGCCGACTCAAGAGCTACCGCCGGCAGTTGGACCGCCCGACCCCCTATCGCGCGGAGGTGGCCATCGTCGTCGACGAACGGTCGAAGGAGTTTGTCCGCAGCGACTGGGACGCGTGCCACTTCCTGATGCTGCTGCGCACGGCGGCAGGCAAGTGTGGTCTGCCCGTGGCATGGTACGCGCTGAACGACGTCATCAGTGGCGTCGCGCCGCCCTGCCGGGTGTACGTCTTCGCCAGTGCCTTCCAACTGGACGACGCCCCGCGACGGGCTCTGGCCCGGCGTCTCCGAAGCGCGGGGGCGACGGCGATCTGGGTGTACGCTTCCGGCGTGCTCGGCCCCGATGGTCCGGACGCGCGCCGCGCGGGGCATCTCGTTGGCATGGATGTGGCCATCCATCGGGGAAAGCAAGGGAGTGAGGGCTGCGGGATACTGACCGGCGAGACCTGGGGGACGGACCGGGAGATCGTGCCCCGTCTCGTGGTTGAGGACACCGCGGCGGAGCCGTTGGGGCACTACCGCAGCGACGGGCTCGTATCGACGGCGCGCCTGGGGCGCAACGTCTTCGTGGGTGACGCCGTCCTGACGCCGGACCTCCTGCGCAAGCTGTTCGCGGCAGCCGGCGCGCACGTCTGGGCCACGGGCGGCGAGGTGATCCAGTGTGACGGCCGGCTGCTGTGCGTCCACGCGGCGGAGGCCGGGGAGCATCGGGTCTCTCTCCCACCGGGGGTGGAGGCCCAAGCGATCGAGGCGGACGTGGCGCGAGTCGAGGGGGACGCTGTGGTCCTCCGCTTCCCCCGGGATGCCACCCAGTGGCTGAGGCTCGTCCCTCGGCGCTGATCAGACGAGCCGGCACACCACCACGCCGCGCCGGAGTGGAAGGCTGGCGCCCGAAGCTTGGTGAACTACCCATTGATCCTCGAAGGCGTGGGCCGCTACGAGAACAGCAAGTGCATCTGTAGGAGAACACCCGAGCCGTGGCCGTTGCCCGTACCTGGGAGCGCGGACGCCCTCGTCCGCTGGCCTCGCCCGTGGTGGCCCCGATGTGGCGGCCGTTGCCGTCGCCGTCACGCTCCCCGGTACCCGCCGTCGCCGTTCCCTGGGAGCGCGGACGCCCTCGTCCGCTGGCCTGGCTCGTGGTGGCCCCGGTGTGGCGGCCGTTGCCGTCGCCGTCACGCTCCCCGGTACCCGCCGTCGCCGTTCCC
>VGFB01001291.1 GCA_016869015.1 Armatimonadota bacterium | reverse complement strand
CGGCGAATCCCGACACCGAGAACAAGGTGAACAGCACGCCGGCTTCCGTCATGCCGACGCCGAAGCGCTGCGTGACGTACAAAGCAAAGAACGGGTTGAGGATCGTCCCGCCCACGCGGTCGATGAAGGATGCACCCACCAGCACCCAGAAGCGGCTGGGGTATTCGCGATAGGTCGACTGGAGTTGGCGGAGCATCCTGGGCCTCGGAAGGCAGGGGGTATCGCGGTCCCCAGCGGCGGGCAAGACGGGTATTCTAATCCTGCGCTCGGGGAGAAGCGACGGGTCCGCGGCGAGCCCATGCCCTGGCAAGGTCATCGCGGCGAGGAGCAGAGAAGCCCGGCGAACGTATAATCCCCATGCGACCTTCCGGGCGCCTGGGCGGGGCGTCGAAGGGCGCGAGCGGGGGAGGATCACCATGCTTCGGCCAAGCGCAAGCAGGGGAGGCGGCGCACGCCGCCTGGGCCTCAGAATCAACCGAGCGGCGCTGGTTCTGTGCGGCATGGCCGTGGTCCTGACGCAGAGTGCGGCTGCGGCCGCCACCGGACGGCAGGCAGAGACGCGCACGGCGTCGTCGTGGCCGCCTGAACCCGGCGTTCGATTCGAACATCTGTCCCTGGCCGAAGGCCTTTCGCAGAGCGTCGTCAACTCCATCGCCCAGGATCCCGCAGGTTTCATCTGGCTGGCAACCCAGGACGGCCTCAATCGATTCGATGGAAGCGAGCTCCGAGTCTTCAAGCGCAACCCTGAGGACCCCGCCAGCCTGAGCGCCAACAACATCACTGCGCTGCTTGTCGACCGAAAAGGAAGGCTGTGGGTTGGCACGAATGGAGGCGGCCTGGACCTGTACGATCCGGCGACCGAATCCTTCACCCATCTCCGCCATGTCCCCGGCGACGAGGCGTCCCTCAACTCCAATCTCATCTACTATCTGGTCGAGGCGGCGGACGGCAGCCTGTGGGTGGGGACCGACCAGGGATTGGGCCACTTCGATCCCGCAACGGGCAGAACCCGCCGCTACGTCTACGACCCCGCCGACCCGTCTTCCCTGGGCGGGATGGCCGTCTTCTACCTCCACCTATCTCCGCAAGGCACGCTCTGGGTGGCGACCTACGGCAGTGGCCTGTCACGGCTCGACCCGGGCGCCGATCGCTACGTCAGGTACACCAACGATCCTCAGGACCCCGGCTCGCTGGCCGACAACAGCGTCCAGTGCGTCTTGGGCGATTCCTCGGGCCGGATCTGGGTGGGGCTCGATGGCAGCGGCCTCGACCGGCTGGACCCGGAGACGGGATCCATCAAGCACTTCCGGCCCGACGAAAAGCGGGTGGGCGCCCTCGCCAGCGGCGACGTCACCGAACTGCTTCTTGATCGGAGCGGGATGCTGTGGGTGGGCACTTCCGGCGGTGGTCTGCATCGGTACGACGAAACGGCAGGTTCGTTCACGCAGTCCCAGGCCGCGCCCGGCGATCCGCAAAGCCTGGCTTCCAATGTCATCCAGTCGGTGTTCGAAGACCGGGCCGGGGTGCTGTGGTTCGGCACCTTCGGCGCCGGGGTCGACCGCTACGATCCCCACGGGCAGAAGTTCGGACTCCTGCGCAGTGACCCCGAGCGCGGCAGTGGGCTGAGCAACGGACAGATCTGGGCCATTCTGCAAGACCGCGACGGCGCCCTGTGGTTCGGGACGAATGGCAGCGGGCTGGATCGATTCGACCGCCAGCGCGGGACGTGGTCCAACTTCCCGGCGAACCCGGAAGACTCGGATGCCCTGCAGGCTTCGTGGGTGCTCTCCCTCTACGAAGACAGCCGCGGCGACGTGTGGGCAGGAACGTTCGGCGGCGGGGCATCGCGATACGACCGCACGACACGCACCT
>VGFB01001290.1 GCA_016869015.1 Armatimonadota bacterium | reverse complement strand
CTGGACTCGCCCGGCGAATGGTACCTCGACCGGGCGACCTCGACGCTGTACTACTGGCCGCCCCGGCCGGTGGACCAGTGCGTCGTGGAGGTCCCGACCCTCGACTACGCGGTGCACCTGCAGCCCGGCGCGGAGTACGTGCATGTGAGTGGGTTCTCCATCGAGGTCGCGCGCCGGGCGGGCGTGCAGGCTGAAGAAGCGCGCCACTGTCTGGTCGCGGGCAACACCGTCCGCAACGTCGGCGTAGGCACCCAGATCGGTGGGTGGGGGCCGTGGGAGAACTGCGCAGGCATTGGCATCTTCGGCGGGACGGCGAACGGCGCCGTCGGGAACGACATCAGCTTGGTCGGGGGGCACGGCATCAAGCTGACCGGCGGCGATGAGAACGCCCTGACCCCTGCCGGCAACTACGCGGAGAACAACTGCATCCACCACACCGGTCTGGACTGGAAGCAGGGCTGCGGCGTTTGGGTCGAGGGCGTGGGCAACCGGTTCTCGCGCAACACCGTGCACGACATCCCGCGCATGGCGGTCATCTTCGGCGGCTGGGATCACGTGATTGAGCTGAACCACCTGTACCGGCTGAACACGGAGACCTGCGACACCGGCGCCATCTACGCCGGCGGGCGGGGCGGCATCACGCCGTGGGGCTGCGTGATCCGCGGGAACTACATCCACGACGTCATCGGCTTCGGGCGCGAGGACGGAAGGTGGGTCAGCCCCTGCTTCTCGTGGGGGATCTACCTCGATGACCTGGCCAGCGGCGTGACGGTGGAGAGCAACCTTGTGCTGGGCACTCTGCGCGGCGGGGTGCACATCCACAGCGGCCGCTACAACCGGATCGTGAACAACGTGCTGGTCGGCGGGACGTTGCAGCAGATCGAGTTCAACGGCTGGACGAGCGCACACCCGTACTGGCAGGGCAACCGCGAAGCGGCCATCAAGAACTGGGAGAGCCACCGCGACCTGCCGGCCTGGGCGAAGTTCGGCGAGCTGTTCGCCGCCCACCCGCGCGAGTGGGAGCCGCTGGTGATGGCCGGCAACCGCATCGAGCGCAACATCCTGGTCGGCACCGACCCCAAGTCGGCCATCTACCGCTGCAACCACATGCCGTACGACCGCACGGTCTTCGACCGCAACGTGCTGTGGTTGGGCGGTCGGCCGATCCGCACCGGCATGACGGCGCCCCCGACCAAGGTGATCTCCGACGTGGAGCTGTGCCCCAACGGGGGCTTCGAGGACGGGCCGCCCAACGAGATGCCGACCGGTTGGGGCTGGTATGCCAGACCCTCCGCGCAGGTCACGGCACAGGCGGACCCGCAAACGAGGCACGGCGGAGGGAGTTCGCTCAAGATCACCTGCGCCCCGCCCGATCCGGGGAGCCAGTTCCCCTTCGCGATGGTGAAGACCGGAGACCTGCCCATCGTGCCGGGGAAGAGCTATCGGCTGGCGGGGTGGTTCCGCGCCGACCGCCCCGACACGGCCGTCTTCCTGGTTGCACAGTCATACCGCGCGGACAAGTACCACTGGGCGCGAGAGACCAACGCGGCGGTCGGGCCGGAGTGGAAGCTGCTTGAGTTCGGGTTCCACGTCCCCGGCCCGGACGAGGCGGAGTATCTTCCCGACATGCAGGACCTCTACATCCGCCTGGACGCGCGCTCCGACGCGGCCACCGTGTGGGTAGACGACGTCTCGCTCCTCGAAGCCCAGGCCGTGGACGAGTGGACGGCCTGGCAGGAGATGGGCCTGGACGTGCACTCGGTGGTGGCCGACCCGCTGTTCGTGTCGCCGAGGACGGGCGACTACCGGCTGCAGCCTGACTCCCCGGCGCTCAAGCCCGGATTCCAGCCGATCCCCTTCGAGCAGATCGGATG
>VGFB01001289.1 GCA_016869015.1 Armatimonadota bacterium | reverse complement strand
ATCCTGATCACCCTCACCAAGCCGCACGGCGACAACTGGTTCTGGTCCATCCATGAGCTGTCGGTGCTGCCCGCCGAAGGCAGGGCGGCGCGGGCGTCCGTTGGGGCGTACGGGCAGTATGTCCCGGCCGGCTCCACCGGAGGTCTATACGGCATCACTCTGCGGCTCCTCCGCGCCCCGGAGCCCAGCAGGACGGTGCTGCTGTTCAGCGGGTGCAAGGGCTTCCGGCACAGCACCTGTTCGTACGGGAAGGCGGCCCTTACCCAGCTGGGTGAGGAGAGCGGCGCGTTCAAGACCCTCTGCACCGAGGACTCGTCCTTCATCAACGACGACTTCCTCGCGGGGATCGACTGCCTGATCCTGAACAACTCCACCGGCTCGTTCCTGAACGAGGAGCAGCGCGCAGCGCTCGTGCGGTATGTGGAGAACGGCGGGGGGTTGGTGGGCATCCACGCGGCGACGGACGCGCTGTACGACTGGCCGGCGTGGCGCGGGCTGATGGGTGGCTTTTTCGACGGTCACCCGTGGAACGAGGAAGTCACCGTCGATGTGGAGGTCGCGGACCACCCGGCGTGTGAGGGCGTGCCCAACCCCTGGAAGATCGCCGATGAGATCTACCAGCACCGGGACTGGTCGCGGGACGATCTGTGCGTGCTGATGAGCCTCAACACCCAGCAGACGAACATGGACAAACAGGGCATCAACCGCAGGGATCGGGACTTCGGGATCGCCTGGTGCACGACGGTCGGCAAGGGCCGCAGCTTCTACACGGCCCTCGGGCACCGCAACGAGGTGATGGACGATCCCGTCTGGCGGAAGCACTTCCTCGGCGGCGTCCGCTGGGCGATGGGTGAGGTGGACGGGCCGAGCACGCCCCACCCGAAGCCTCAGTAATCCGCCTGTGCACCCCGAGGGTAAGCTCATGTCGCGACACGCCTGCCTGGCCTGCGGCGCGGCGCTATGGGGGCTGTTCGGGCTGCTTCGGCCCCTCCCGGCCGCCGAGCAGCCGACCCACGCCGCCGTGGAGATCTACGCGTCCCTGCTCGAGGGCCTCGCGCGGGCGGCCGACTTCCCCTACCGCATGGTGGCCTATGATGGCGGCGAAGCGGCGCGGGTCCTGCCGGAAAAGGGCCGCTGGGAGGCCGGAGAGTACGGCCATCTGCGGAAGCTGGACCTGTTCCTGGAGTCGCCGGAGGACGTCACGCTCCTCTTCGAGGCTCAACCCGTGACCGCCACGACCTCGCGGCCGATGGCCCGGCTGCAGATGGCGCTACGCGGCCCAGCCGAGGCCGAGTGGTGGAGCAAGCTACCGTTGCAGAGGGAGTGGGGGCGGGTGAAGCGCTTCGAGCGGCCCATCGTGCTGCGGGTGCAGGCGCGGGCACAGGTGGTCGCGGGCCGCGGGGAGTCGGGCAACGCCTGCGTGTCGCTGGCCTTCGAGCGGATCGAGGGCCGGGACGTCGAGCTGAACGTCCGCGGCTGCCCGCCCTGGCTGGACCGCCTCATCGAGACGCAGTTCAATGTCGCCGAGCAGGTCAACGTGCACGTCGCCCAAGCCATGGCGCCGCGGACGCGCATCGAGCTGCCTTCGCTGACCGTGCCCTATCTTGACCGCCCCCTGGCAATCGAGGACCTCCGCCCGACTGTCCGGAACGGCGTGCTGCGCCTGGAGCTGACCCTCGGCGCGGGTTGAGGAGGACCCCGGGGCCCGCGCCCCGAAGCACGGGCGTGGCGGATGGGTTCGCTTCCTCCGCCGGGGAGGCGCGGACATGTCGCGGTTGCGGATCGGTTTGCCTCTGAGCCTCTTGGTGGCGTTCCTGACGTTCGTCCCCCTGCTGATGCCTGCGCGTGCTGCTGCCGCCTCCGGCGAACCCTCGGG
>VGFB01001288.1 GCA_016869015.1 Armatimonadota bacterium | reverse complement strand
GGACTTCACCGAGCAGGCGGCCGGCTACTACGAGCAGCGGCTGGAGGCGCTCAAGGCAGAGCGCGAGCGCCTCACCGCCCTGCGCGAGGCCGGGGGAACGGAGGCCGATCGGGCCTGGCTGAGCGCCGAGATCGGGAAGCTCGACCAGCGGATCGACGAGGTCACCGAGAAGAAGCTGAAGGCGGCCGGCGAGGAGACCGCCTGGCAGGTCTTCGATGCGCTGGCCAAGACCCATGAGACGATCAACGAGATCGAGGACGCGCTGGGGCAGACCGACACCTGGCACCGCCAGATCGTGTGGCTCGATCAGGCGGCGGGCTACGAGCTGGCCCAGGCCCGGGAACAGATCGAGCAGGCGAGCGAGATCCTCGAGTACGCGGGTATGATCCAGGCTCTCGCAGCCCCCCTTCGAGAGGCCGACCGCGCCGCCCCGAACCCTCGCATCAAGGACATGCTCGCCTGCCTGTACGTGCTGTTCCGCGCCTTCGAGGAGTTCGGCGACAAGGTCCCGGCGCTCGAGGTCTTCGTCAAGCGCTACGGCGAAGTGGGCAAGGCGCTGACCGCGGCGGCCGGGCGACTGGACGTGCGGCTGCAGAACCGTTCGCAGGGGCTGCTGATCGACGGCTACCCCGACGACGGCCGCGTCGCGGCTTTCGACGCGCAGTTCCCCCAGTGGGCGGCGGACCGGGACATGCGGGCCATCGAGCGGCTCCCCGGGGTCCGCGATGCCTACGTCTGGCCTGATGGCGGCGTGCTCATATGGGAGCCGACGGCAGACCGGTGGCACTACCGACCGGACGTCACGCCACAGGACCTCCGCCGCCGCTATGCGTTCTTCGCGACCTACGGCAATCCGAATCCGACCCCCGAGCAAGTCCTCGGTGCCCACCCGAGGCGCCTGCTCGGCCTGTGGATCGTGGCACTGCCGCGCATCGTAGCGCCGGGCGGGGAGGTGAGCTTCTCCGTGTGGGCGGAGCGACTCGAGGGCGGCGCACCGGCGATCGACGTTGCGGTGAAGAGCGAGGCCCTGCACATCTTCTCGCGCGGAGCCGGCACGTTCTCGCAGCGCGTCGTGGAGCTCGAGGAGTGGGCCCAGTGGACGGCGCCCGAGGTAAGCAACGCAGGCTTCCGCCTCACCGCGACACTCCCCGAGGGGGAGACCGCCTATCGCCTCGTGGGTCCGGCGTCCATCGACGTCGCCACCGGGCTCGACACCGAGATGCGCCTGGAAGCCGAGCCCGCCCTCGTGGAGCCGCGGGGCGATGGTCACGTGAACTTCGAGGTCGTCTACGAAGACGGGGCCCGCGTGGGGAAGAAGGGTATCATCTCAGCGGTCGGATCGGCCGGGCTCGAGCTCGAGGAACCGTACTACCTGGGGGAGGGGGAATCGCGGGGCGCGGTGACCTTCCACGCCCCGGCCGAGCCGGGCGAGTACACCGTTGAGGTGCGGTTCAGCGGCTACATCGATGCGGGACGCTTCTTCTCGGACTGCGCGATGCCGTGCTCGGCGGAGGCGGTGATCACGGTTCAGGGCGACCCGCGGCCGCCGCTCCCCGACGAGGGCAACGACACGCCACCCGACGAGGGCCCCCCGCCCACGCCGGCGGGGATGGAGGATGTCGAGTACTTCGAGATCGCGCCCCACTACCTCGTGCACATCATCGAGACCGCCACGATGTACGGGCCGGTCGAGAAGGACGCCTGGATCCTCCACCCGAAGAAGCCCGAGCCCGATGGGTCCCTCTTGACGGCTGACGGCACGGGCGGCTGGTTCAGCAACAAGACCGACCGGCACCAGGGGCCCTTCACCAACAGCCACCAAGTCTGCGCGGCCATGCGGGGGCTGGGCCTGCAGATCGTAACCTGGCACGACGACT
>VGFB01001287.1 GCA_016869015.1 Armatimonadota bacterium | reverse complement strand
CCGAGGTGTTCCGTCATCCTCTTCGAGGCGTACCCCGAAGAACCCCCAACCCTCCGACGGCGAGGCATAGCAGGCGTAGCTCACGGCGCCCTCGGTCATCTCCCCGAAGGTCGCGGCGGCGTAGGCGGCGTTCAGCGCGCTCCGTTTGAGGTCGGCATGGATCGGGCCGAAGGCGAAGCCGGAGTTCCACTCGTCGAAGTGGATCTCGGCGCCGCGCACGGCCGCATGGGCGTCGAGCTGCGCGCGCGTCCACTCCGCGGCGAGGCGGGACTTGCGCGGGTAGAGGCTGTAGTTGTGGAGGCTCACGAAGTCGAGCGGCACGCCCGTCGCGGCGCAGTACTCGATGAGCCGCCGGACCCACTCGGGGTTGAACTCCGGGTCGGGAGAGGGTCCGCCGACCCGCGTCTCCGGATCGGCGCGCTTCACGGCCCGGGCGCACGCGGCATAGACCTCGCAGTACTCGTCCATGTCGCCCCGGAAGTACCCCCTCGAGTCGGCCCCGTTCCAAACGAGGTACGAGTGGACGCGAAGGCCGAGGTCCTCGCGGATGTGCCGCGCGAGCTGGTAGAGGAGCTCCTCGTAGGCGGCGAGGTCGCGGGGCGGGAGCAGGTGCCCCACCTTCCACGGTCCGACACTGCTACTCAGGTTGCCGAGGCCCTCGCCGCTGGGCCACAGCCAGGGCGGAGCGTCGCGGCCGATCACGACCTGGATCACCGGCGCGGACTGCGCGGCCCGGCGCAGTTGGGCGTCGACGGCGAACCAGTTGTACCGGCCGGTCGGCCCGTCCTTGGGCGCGTAGAACGGCCCGAAGGTGGCCGCGCCGAAGACCTTGTACATCCGCTGGCCGAGCGCCCGGAAGCTCTCGCTGGTGTCGCAGGCGTCCTTCCAGAGGGGGTTCACCGATCCAAGGTCTCGCGCGCAGTCGACCGCGATCCGCACCGGCTCCCCGGAGCCCGCGCGGGTCTCGCAGGGGCTCTGCGGGAGAGCGTGGAGGTTCCGCACGCCGAAGCGTTCCGGCTGCGCAGGACCGGTCCAGCCGTTGGTGGCGGGGAACTCCAGTTCAAGGTACTCGAGCTTCTCAAGCTCGAGCTTGTTGTTGCCGCCCGTGAAGCGAACCGCCGAGCGCGGGACTCTCCGGTCCTCGCACTGATCGGCCGGGAAGGCCAGCAGTTCCGCGTCTTCTCGGGGCTGCCACGCGCGGCGTCCGGGAAAGGGGCCTATTCCGACCGTGACCGGCTCCCAATCGCCCGTGAAGGCGCCGCAGCTCATCCCGGCCAGCCAGGCCTCTCCCTGCGGGCCGCTCTCTCGCAGCCATACGCTGAACAGCGTCCCCTCGGGGAACCGGACGTCGAAGGTGATGAACCGCGTGCCCTGGGGGAACGGAGGGAGGGGCAGGCGCCAGAGGCCGTAGTTGGCCTCCGGCTTCTGCATCTCCCACGGACCAGACCCGGCTGGCGCGCGGGGTTCGGTGGCGGGCGCCGCCGGGACGATGCTCAACAGGGTCAAGAGCCAGCGGGCGACCATGGCAACCACGTCCGGCAAGGCGGGTGATCGGTCCTCGGAAGGGTCTACAAGGTCGGAGCGCGGGAGGGTTTCACGCCGACGACGTCGGCTCGGCGCGGTCGGCAACGGAGGGAAGACTGAACCCTAAGGACGCGATGCCGGGTGGAAGCGCAGGACCGTGAAGCTCAGCCCGGGCAGCTCCGGGCACGCGAGGCGGGTCTGTCCGTCGGCGACGGCGCCGGTGAGGCTGTCCACGGGGGCCAGACACTGCGCACTTCTCGAGTCGTCGCCCGGCGCGCCCTCGAAGAGACCGTCGGCTTGCTCACCGGGCTTGCGGCCGAGGAACCGGGCGACGCGGGTCTCATCGAAGAGGTAGCGCGT
>VGFB01001286.1 GCA_016869015.1 Armatimonadota bacterium | reverse complement strand
TGACCTGGGACCTCACGGTCACGGCGGATGCGGCCGGGCGGTCCGGGCCGAGGGCGGTGCCCGGTACGTACCAGGTACGCCTGACGGCGGACGGGAAGAACGCGACGCAGCCGCTCGAGCTGAGGATCGATCCCCGGCTCGCGCGCGACGGCGTGACCGTCGCCGACCTGCAGGCCCAGTACGACCTCGCCATGAAGATCCTCGCGGCCGTGGTGGATTGCCGCGCCACGATCGAGAAGGTGGACGGCGCCCTCCAGAAGGCCGCGGCCGGGAGCGACGTGCGCCGTCAGCTCGAGGAGATCCAGCGCGCGTTGGTGACGGATCCGAACGAGTCCAGCTACCCGCAGCCGATGCTGGCCGACCAGTTCCAGTACCTCTACTCGAACATGGTGGGCATCGAGCAGAAGCCGAGCGGCGAGATGGTCAAGCGGCTGGAGACGCTGAAGGCCGAGCTCGAGCAGCACAAGGCGAGGTTGGAACAGCTGCTAAGGACGATCGCGTGACGCACAGCGTGTAGGCTGCGACTGCGTCGGTGGCGAGGGGCCGGTGCTGCGAGGCGCCGGCCCCTATCCACGCTCCGGCGGGCGGGGTCGGTCGGGCCCTACGCTCAGGTTGCAGGCGCCCGCGCACCATCCCCAGCGACGTCAGTCGCCCGGCAGCCTCCCAGCCTCCAGGCCCTCCAGGAGCTCGACGAGGCCTGTGGCCTCCCACGATCTGTTCCGCTTTGAGGTCGAGACCGGCACCAGGACGCCACAGTGCTCGAGCTGCTGGATCGCCAGATGGATCGCCGCCTTCGCTCTCCCGGTCGCCGCGGCTGCAACCGGCGCGGTGATAACGGGGTGGGCCGGCAACACGCCGATCACCACCCACGCCGCCGCGTCGGCCCTGGGGGCGTCGCCGGCCGCCAGCAGCCTCCGCCAGCGCTCCATGAGGGCGGTTACCGCGCCGAGATGGGCCTGGGCGAGCCGCGCGGCTCGCGCCGCGGCGATCGCAAAGCGCTCGATCCAGCTCTCGACGTTTCCGTCTCTGAAGTGCGTCAACCCCTCGATGTACCGTTCCCGATCGGATGCCAGCACGACGCTGAGGGGCGGCACGTAGGAGGCGGCGAGGCCCCGGCGCCGGAGGACGACGTGGATGAGGGCCCGCCCGGTCCGTCCGTTTCCGTCATCGAAGGGGTGGATGGTCTCGAACTGCGCGTGCACCATGGCGGCCTGGACCAAGGGCGGCAGGGATTCCTCGGCCATGGCGACGCAGAGGTCGAACAGCAGCCGTTCAACATGATCCGGCGGCGGCGGTACGAAGTCGGCCCCGCACGGATTGTAGTCGTTCCCGCCGATCCAGTTCTGGCCCTTTCGTAGCCGGCCGGCGACCTGCCCCGTGGGGGACTTGGCCATCAGCCTCGCGTGGATGGCGGTCAGGTGGGTCAGGTCGATGGAGGCGGCGGTCGCCGCTTGCTCTACGGCGAGCTTCATGGCGTCGATGTTGCCGATGACCTCACGGACCATCGGCGACGCGCTGCCGCCGGTCTCGATGCGTGACTCGGCCCGGACGAGTTGGCGGATCCCGACCTGCAGCCCTTCCACCTTGGACGAGGCGACGGACTCCGTGCGAAGCAGCAGGCGGGCCAGAGGTTCCAGCGCGGGGCGGGCGATCGCGTTCAGGCCCATGATGGCCTGCTCGGCATCCGATACGATCCCGAACACCCGCGAGGGGAGGTTGAATTGGCCACCGGCCAGCGGATCCGGGACGAACGCCTCGTATCGGCACGCCTTCCGGTATCTCGGCGGGGCGTAGAGCGTGGGATCGTACTGCCAGGTCCGGGTGACGAGGGTGCCTCGCATCCTGTACTTCGGTCGGCAGGTTAGTTCAGCTTACGCGGTAATC
>VGFB01001285.1 GCA_016869015.1 Armatimonadota bacterium | reverse complement strand
TAGTTGATCGCCTTCGACTGATCGGCGGCGGTCAGGAACCGCATCGAGCCGATCGCGTCGAAGTGCCAGAACGTGCTCGCACTGCTGCGCCGCTGGCTGACCACGTCGCCGTAGCCCCGCGGCGCTTGAGTGTAGCGCACCGTGGTCGTCCCAGTCTTATTGAGCTCCATCAGGACCTGCTCCCGGTCCCACAGGTACGTCGTCCAACCCGCGCCTTCTGCGCGCTTGCGGCGCTTGAGATCGCCATCGTAGGTCATGGTCACGAGCGTCCCATCGGGCTCGAAGACGGTCAGCAACTCGTTCTCGTAGCCCCAGGTCAGCGTCGTGATCCCCGCCGCCTCCTGCTGTGCAACCATGTTGCCGTTCGCGTCGTAGGTGAACGTCGTCAGCGCCCCCGCGTTGTTGTGCAGCGTCAGCTGATCGGCGGCGTCGTAAGTGTACGTCTGCGTGCCGTGGTACAGCGTGCGGTTGCCGACCGCGTCGTAACTGAAGGTCGCGTTGTAGCTCGTCCCGCCAGCGCGCGAGGTCATCCATCGACGCTCTTCGAACCCTCCCCATCGGGCCTCCGGCCCTCCTCCCGCGACCGCTGAGCCGCGTACTCACTCCACCGGGCCCAGAGCACTCCCAGCAGGAAGGCCTCCAACACGAGCGCCTTCGGGAGTTCAACAGGCCAAGCCGAGACGGACTCCCAGAGCCCGCTGAGGGGAGCGTTGAGGGTTGTCACCACCAGGCACATGAGGCAGAGGATCGCAACGGGCGGGCAGCGGCTCGCGTGTGCCGAGGGCTGGCTGACGCTCGCCGCTCTGCGCAACCACACCAGCCAGACGTACAGACCCAACGACAGGACCCCTACACACGCCGCCACCAGGAGCATATGGCGTTGGTACATCGGTGAACGAGAGACACGGAGCCCAGCGAGGCCCCCGCCGGCGAAGAGAGCAAAGGCAACAGGCACGCTAGCGTACATCGCCACGGACTGCAGTCTGGAGTTCACGCGCACACCCCCCATCTCATACACCCAGACACCGCGCCAGTCGCCCTGCGCGGCCCCCGGAGACCGAGGCCACGCTGGAGACTGCGGCTAGACACGCCCTGCGAGGACGCGGCCCGCCATGCGCCTGCCGCCGTGCGGGGACTCTGCAGGGCCTTGGGCGTGCTGCACTCGGGGCACAGCGGGGATGCCAAGCGCAATCCGCGCCCGCCGACCGAACTTCCCGACGCGTGGCAGAGCCGGCGAGGTCGAGCGCAGTGCCGCCCCCGTCACGGAACACGAGGCAGCCTCGGACCAGTTGTGGGTCCTCCCGGAGCCGGCGGCACCACGATCGTGATCGGTTCCCCGCTGCAAAGCGGGCATGCCCTATGGTGCCGCTTGCACTCCAGGTAGTTGGCCAGGCACTCCCCTTCGTACGCCAATAGCAGGGCGCCGCAGATGACGCCGGCGCACAGAGCGCTGCCCAGGACCGAGCAGCCAGCCACACAGGCCGCTACCGCTGCGGCGGTGAGGTAATCGCACACCGCCTTGTCGCTGTCGCAGTCGACTTCGCAGTACTCAGCGCCGGGCCAATCCCAACCCGGGAGGGGCTTATCGCGGTTCCTGCATATCCTCAGGCAGTCGGTGTAGTAGCCACTCCCGTACAGGTGCGCGCACATCATGTCGCAGAAGGTCCAGGCCATGCCGCTCGGGTCCACGCCCCTCGTCGGCGAGTTCCCCACATACCCATACGCATTCTCCCCGCCTTGGCGGAGGGGGTCTTTGCTGAGGAAGCGGCCGAGCCAGTGGACGTAGTAGCGGCGGCGGAGGTAGTAGCAGCCCAGCGCGGGCTCGAGGTAGTAGCCGAGCTTGCCGATGTAGCGAAACCGGTTCGTCGTGGTGCCGCTCACCGA
>VGFB01001284.1 GCA_016869015.1 Armatimonadota bacterium | reverse complement strand
AGGTCTCCGATAACACGGCCACGGGTCGGCTCTCCGACGTGCAGCCGGGGGCTCAGATTCGCGCGGCGGATGACGTGCGCGTCGTCTCGTTGGCCCCGGCCAAGGCGACGCCCAAGAAGCACAAGCGCAGCAACACGGCTACCATCGCGGCGATCGTCCTGGGCGCGGGGCTGCTGGTGGCGCTGCTGGCCGGCGGGGGCGGTGGAGGCGGGGGCGGCAATCAGCTCTCGGTGCTGGCCGCCGACGCGACGCTTCCGGCCGATGGCGTCAGCCAGACGACCATCACTGCTACGCTGAAGGACAGCAAGGGCCGGCCGCTGCCGGACGGCAAGAAGATCGACTTCGAGACGACCCTCGGCCTGATCGCGCCGGGGCGCGTCAGCCTCGCCGGCGGTCAGGCGGAGGCGACCCTCACCGCAGGCACGACCGCCGGAACGGCGATCGTCCGCGTGCGCCATGAGGGCCTGACGGCCATCGCCCAGGTCGAGTTGACGCAGGGACCGGGGCAGACGCAGCCCACCACGCTCACCGCCATCTCCGCGACCGGCGAGATCCCCGCCGACGGGACGAGCACCGCGGCCATCACCGCCGTCGTCACCGACGCCAACGGCAACCCGCCGGCGGATGGCACGGCGGTCAACTTCAGCACCAACCTCGGGCTCATCGCCCCGGCCACCGGCCGGACGGTGGACGGGATCGCCGAGGCCACCTTGCGCAGCGGCACGGACGCCGGTCGCGCGACGGTCGTCGTCAGGGTCGGCGCGCTGCGGGAGACGGTGCGGGTGCAGTTCGTCGCGGCGGGTGATGTCGGCCGTCGCACGCTCTTCCTGACCCGCTCCCGCTCGAGCCTCCCCGCCGACGGACAGAGCACGGCGGCCATCGAGGCGACCGTCAAGACCTCCACCAACAACCCCGTCGTTGACGGGACCCAGGTGCAGTTCACCAGCACCGCCGGGACGATCTTCCCCGGGCGCGCCGCGACGGTGGACGGCGTCGCGAAGGCCACGCTGCGCAGCGACACTACGCCCGGCACGGCTGTGGTGACGGCCGCCGTCGGCAACCTCACGGCGGACATCGCCGTCACCTTCGTGGGCGGCGGCGGCGCCGATGTGGCGAGCATCTTCCTCACTCGCGACCCCGCGGAGATCCCAGGGGACGGCGCCGGCACCTCCACCGTGACCGCCACCGTGCGCGACGCGAGCAACAACCCGGTCGCCGATGACACGCCCGTCGTCTTCACCACCTCCCGGGGACTGATCGCGCCCAGCATCGCCTACACCGCGAACGGCCAGGCGGAGGCGACGCTGCAGAGCGAGCCGACCTCGACGGACCTCACGGCGACGGTCACCGCCCTGGCCGGCGCGCAGCAGGCGGTCACGACGGTGAAGTTCACCGGCACCGGCGGCGGACCCACCCAGCTGGCGCTGATCGCGGACCGCACCAACATCCCGGCCGACGGTGTCAGCACGGCCCTCTTGCGCGCCACACTGGTCGACGGCTCGGGCCGACCGGTCGCCGGAGCCAACCTCGTTCTCACCGCAAGCACCGGGCGACTGCAGCCCGTCGGGCGCACGACCTGGGCCCGGCAGGTCACCGTGCAGAGCAACGGCCAGGGCGCGGCGGAGGTTCTGCTCCGCAGCACCCCCAACCCGAACAGCGCCACGGTCACCGTGGCGGCCCCGAGCGTGACCACCGACACCACGGCCGTCACCGTCTCCTTCACCTCTCTGGTCATCGCCAGCGTGACGGCTGACCCCACCAGCGTCCCGGTGGGAGGGAACCGCAGCTCGAGGGTCATCGCCTCCGTGGTGGATACGCTGGGGAACCCCGCGCCGAACGGCACCGTCGTGGAGTTCTCGATCACCAACCAGGCCCAGTTGCCCTC
>VGFB01001283.1 GCA_016869015.1 Armatimonadota bacterium | reverse complement strand
ACTCCCTACGCGCCTCGTGCCAGCTCCCCCACTTCCCCCGCCCCCAGCGCCCGCGGATACACGATCACCTCATCGATGGCGCCGAGGGTACCGCCGCCGAGACGCAGGGGCGTTTGGGCGAGGAGCATCAAGCCCTCCGCGAAGGGCCGGTCCACGACCATCTTCCCGTCCACGTAGATCCGCACGCGCTCGTCGAACACCGAGTAGGTTGCGGCGAGGTGATGCCACTGGCCGTCGTTGACCGGCACGTTCGAGGCGATGTCCGAGTGCAGGTAGCTGCCGCGCTCGAAGGAGGCCGAGAAGCACGGGTAGAGCTTCTCGTTGTGCAGGTAGATGCCGTAGTTCCGACGGACGTTCTCGTTGAGGTACTTCGTGACGGGGAACTGCCAGGTGCCCGTCTCGCCGGTGAGCTTCAGCCAGAACGCCAGCGTCACCTCGTCGGAGAGGTTCAGGGAGGGCGCATCGGGGATCGTGGCAATGTGCTGCCCATCGAACTGCAAGGCCGTGCCGTGCTTACCCTCGACCCACTGCGGCTGATCCACGCTACCGTGGTTGCCGAAGGGCGATTCGTCGTGGATCGCGGCGCCCTGGCCCTCATCCAGGTTCCAGTGCCCGACCGGGCCGGCATCCGGGGCTGCTGCGCGCACGCCAAGGCGACAGGCCTCGATCAGGGTCTCGCCCGCAACATCCGCCTGGACATACAGGTCATGCCAACCCGGCGGCGCGTCTTGCGGCGCCGCCAGGGCGAACGCCGCCTCGCCCGCCGCCTGGCCGGGGATCGTCAGCTTCTGCGCCCCGGTCGGGATCGGAAGCGCGCTCCCCTCGGCGGGTCTCAGCGCGATGGTCACCTCACTCGGCGCGGCCAGCGGATTGCGCACGCGAACCGAGAGCGCACCCGACGTCCCGCGCACCAGCATCAGGGGCGGCGCCTCGATCAACGCCCCGCGCGCCTCCGCCTCATTGGGCAAGTCCCGCAGACATACGAGGCTCTCCGTCAGGGGTAGGAGCAGCACGCCCGCATTGGTCTCCCGCTCCCCCGAGTTTCCCATGAGGTCGGTGACGCGCACGCGGTCCCGGCCCACGAAGACCGCCGTCCAGCGCGTGCCGCTGGGAGACCACAGGGCTGCGAGACGCTCCGTTGGCGTGCGGAAGACGCGGGCGAGCGCCCCCGGGCCGACGTCCCACTCGCCCTCCGGGGTGGCGCCCTCCAGCAGCGTGGCAACAGTCCGGTGCGCGAACCACGCGGGCTTCGGCGTCAGATCGTGGTAGCACAGCCCGTAGTTGTCCTCGCTGTAGAACCGGTCCACCCCCGAGTCGTGCAGCCGGAACCACAGCAGCTTGTCCACCAGACCCGTGCTCAGCGAGAGGACGTAGCAGCGCGGGAGCATCAGCGCCTGGCGCTCCTCCGTGGAGCCGCCGGGGATCTGGGTCGTCCAGCAGTTCTCGGTGAACCAGATCGGGCGGCGGCCGCCGTTTGCCTCCGCCAACTCGGCGAGGTGTCGCAGATCCCCGACGAGGTCGCTCTCCTCGGGCGTGGATTGGCGGTATGGGTGGATCGAGATCGCGTCACAGTACCGCGCGGCCCCCAGTCTGAGAAGCTCCTCGAGGAAGTCCATGCCCCAGCGATTCTCGGTCGGACCCGCCAGGCCGGGCATCAAGACGGTGCAGTCGGGATTGCCCCGCTTTGCGGCCTCGTAGCCGACGCGGAGGACGTCCATGAACTCCTTGGGGTCCGGGGTCGGCTCCCAGAAGACGGTGATGTTCGGCTCGTTCCAGATCTCCCAGTGCTGCACGAGATCGGCGTAATGCCGCGTCGTCTGCTCCACGAACTCGGCCCAGGCGTCCAGCCTCGGCTTGTAGACCCACGGGCGCGCGGCGCCCTCCGG
>VGFB01001282.1 GCA_016869015.1 Armatimonadota bacterium | reverse complement strand
CTCCGACAGGCAGTCCGCCGTTGCTGGTCCCTATACCGAGAGACAGGCCCGGAGGTTCTTGGGAGCGGGCGCCTATTGGTCTGTGTCAGCGCCCTCCAGCCTCAGGTCCACACCCTCCGCCCCCTCCGCGACCTGCAGGAAGGTCGACGGATCGTTGGGCATGACGGTGTCCTTGGGAATCGGGAAGAGCGCGAGGACGAGCACATACCGGTCGCCCTCTCCGTCGCATCCGGCATAGTCCTCCTGGACTTCCGCCAAGCGCTTCACGAACCCATCCATCGCGTCGCGACCCGCCGTGATGGTCTGGACGCCCGCCATGCCGACCTGCCGGCTCTCCGGATCGAGGGCGTGCTCCCCGAGCTGCAGCCACTCCTGCGCGAACCGCAGGCCGCCCGCCAGCCCGCGCCCGCTCAGGGGGCCGATGGCCTGGGTGATGATGAACCGGTCCGCCACCGCGCGGTAGAACTTCTCCAGTGTCCCGCGGACCTCCCGTGTCCCCACGATCTCGATCAGCCCCGCAGCCTCCAGCCGCTTCACGTGGTAGTGCGTGACCTGGGGCGTCAGATCGAGCATCGCAGAGAGCTCCTTCCCCGAGGCCTGCTGACCCGTCAAGACCTCCAGGATCCGCGTCCGCCGCGGGTCCCCCATGATCGCGACCAACTCCTCGGGCGTCGTAACCTCCCGCGTTGGTGCCATGCAGAATCACCTCCATCGGATTATTACCTATAGACATTATATACCGCTATTGCCTAACAGTCAAGACTATTAGATTATTATGCCTCCACAGAAAACGGGACGGAGGCACTCTTGCCAGCACCCTGGGAAGTGCCTCCGTCCCATTCTTCTGTTTGTCAAGCGAAGCGGCCGAGCCACCTTTCGGCAGCCCGGCCGCTGATCCTCGCGCAGGACGGGCTTCCGGCCCGTCACGTCGCCTCTACATCACTGGCTCCTGGAAGGGCGGAAGGGCCTTGAGGGCCTCGTCGATCTTCTCTTGCGGGTACTCGAAGTCCTGTAGGTTCCCGGCGAAGTAGTTGTCGTAAGCCGCAAGGTCGAAGAACCCGTGGCCACTAAAGGCGATCACGATGCACTTCTCCTCGCCCGTCGCCTTGCACTTCAGCGCCTCGTCGATGCCGCAACGGATGGCATGCGAGGTCTCGGGCGCCGGCAGGAAGCCCTCTGCGCGCGCGAACTGCACCGCGGCGTCGAAGCACGGGATCTGGTGGTAGGCCCGCGCGCCGATGACGCCCTCCTTGACCAGCAGACAGAGCTGCGGAGCATCGCCGTGGTACCGCAGACCCCCGGCGTGAATCGGCTCCGGCACGAACCCGTGGCCCAGCGTGTACATCTTCACCAGCGGCGTCAGCATCGCGGTATCGCCGAAGTCGTAGGCGTAGAGACCTCTGGTGAGGGTGGGGCAGGCTTCGGGTTCGCAGGCGATGATGTCGATGGCGGCGCCGTTGAGCTTGTCCTTCACAAAGGGGAAGGCCGCGCCCGCGAAGTTGGAGCCGCCACCCACACAGCCGCAGACCACATCGGGCAGGCCCTCGCCCGCGATCTCGAGCTGCTTCTTCGTCTCCAGCCCGATGACGGTCTGATGCAGCAGAACGTGGTTGAGCACGCTGCCCAGCGAGTAGTGGCAATCGTCGTGAGTCGCCGCGTCCTCGACGGCCTCCGAGATGGCAATCCCCAGGCTGCCGGGGCTGTCGGGGTCCGCCGCCAGGATACCGCGTCCGGCGTTGGTGAGGTCCGTGGGCGAGGGGTAGACGGTGGCGCCCCAGGTCTCCATCAGCATCCGGCGGTAGGGCTTCTGCTGATAGCTGACCTTCACCATGTAGACCGTGCACTCGATCCCGAAGAGCTGGCACGCGAAGGAGAGGGCGCTGCCCCACTGGCCCG
>VGFB01001281.1 GCA_016869015.1 Armatimonadota bacterium | reverse complement strand
GCATGTTGGTTCCGGGCTCTGGGGAGGACAAGGAGCCGCCGACGCTGCCAACGCGTCCGAAAGCGGAGGAGAAGCCCGCCGACCCGAAGGCCCCACCGACGCCCATGACGGCGCTACCGGTCGAGCTGAAGGACGGCATCGGGCGCCTGGGCGATCCGAAGTCCACGGTGAAGCTCGAGGTGTACTTCCCGGGCCACAGCGGCTGCGGGAGCGAGACGGCCACCTTCGCCGACCGGGTCTACCGGGCCAACAAGGGGAAGATGCAGGTGGTCTTCGTGGATTTCGAGAGCCCCGGCGGCTCGAAGTACCAGGGGGATTCGGGTCTGCACTGCTCCGGCGTGGCCATCAACGGGAAGCAGCAGTTCGAGGTCAAGACCGCCTCGGGGGACAAGCGGACCGTCGAGCTGGGCAGCAACCTTGGTGACCGGTGGGACGAGGAGACCTTCCTCCTGGCGTTGGACGTGGCGTTCCGGGAGGCGTATGGGACGCCCGCCAACCACGAACTGCCGGCCCCCAAGAAGGCGCCCCAGAACACCGCGCCCAAGGGCGCCCCGCCCGGAACGTCCCCGAAGATGCGTCCTGAGGGGGGCAAGCAGTGAGGATCCTGCTGGTGACGGCCGAGGTCGAGTGCGCGAAGTGTCGAGAGGCCAAGGCCATCCTGGCGCGGGTGGCCGAGCAGATCGAGGGCGTTGAGATCGTGAGCATGAGGACGAGCGACCCGGAGGCCGCCGTCTACGGCATCGTGATGTCCCCCACGGTCATCGTGGAGAACACGATCATCGCCT
Organism: Armatimonadota bacterium; assembly: GCA_016869015.1. GTDB lineage: Bacteria > Armatimonadota > Zipacnadia > Zipacnadales > VGFC01 > VGFC01. Next base: position 1,111 of record VGFB01001281.1, on the reverse strand, counting down.
CCGGTCGTCCCCCCAATGAGAAGAAGCTCGTAGCGTTCCTCCAGGCGCAGCAAGCCTAGTGCCCTGTCAACCATGAACTGTTGGGTGGCGGAAATTAGGGACAGGCACCAATTTCCGCCAGACGTCGGCGGAAATTGGTGCCTGTCCCTAATTTCCGCCTGGCCCACACTGCACAGATCACGGCTGACAGACCACTAGTGCGCCGTCACTCGTGATTGTGAGGATGTGTCGTCGTCGCTCGAAGGGCCCACCTCGACAACGACGGTGACGGAGCAGCGCTCCGTCCTACGACGGCGACTCGCACGGCAACGGCGACGGCGCGGTGGAGGCCTCACCCCCGGCCCCTCTCCTGAAGGGAGAGGGGAGAACGGCGACGGCGCGGCCCCGGGGACCGTGACGGCGACGGCGGGTACCGGGGACCGTGACGGCGACGACAGACGACAACGGCTGCCACACCGGGGCCACCACAGGCCTGGCCAGCAGGCGGGACGCCCTGCGCTCCCAGGTACGGGCAACAACCAGGGCTCGCATGCTCTCCCATGGATGCACGAAGCGGCCCTGCGGGCCGACGCGCTGCGCGCGCACGGCAACGGCGACGGCGCGGGTCGGGCGACCCGCAGGCACGGAACGGCGACGGCAACGGCGACAGCGCGGTTCTGCCGCCCCTTACGGGGCTGAGAGGGAAGGGTCTCTGCGTTCCGTGGGTTTCACCCACGGCCATGCACCAGTCGCCCCTACGGGGCTGACGACCGCCACAGCCCGGGCAAGGCAGATGGCCCCTGCAGCCCCGCCAGGGGCGAGGGATGATTAGCTGTGGGCGGAGCCCATGGAACACAGCGCCCCCTTGTCCCCAAGCCCCGAAGGGGCGGCCGAACTCGCGGATCACTGCAGCCGGCGTCCTCTGGGCCTCAAGACGACAGGACTCCCATCGGACCCACAGCCGCTCCATATCCGGAGGCGAGGAGGCGGGAGGGTTGGCCTTGACAGTTGTGCGTTGAGCTCTTATAACACTCAAGTAACACTCTAATGAGGAAGGAAGAAGTCTTCATGAGACGGCTCGTCCGAGGCTCGATGATCGTGGCCGCCGTGTCGCTGTTGTTGACCCCCGGCG
>VGFB01001280.1 GCA_016869015.1 Armatimonadota bacterium | reverse complement strand
CTGCACAAGCCGGCCGGCTACCTGTCGAGCCGCAGTGACCCGCGCGGACGGCGGACCGTAATGGCGCTGCTCGATCCGGACGTGGCACGGCGGGTGTACCCGGTGGGGCGCCTAGACCGGGACGCGACGGGGTTGCTGCTGCTGACGGATGACGGCGAGCTGGCCCACCGACTCATGCACCCGCGCTACCACGTGCCGCGGGCCTACGAGGTTGAGGTGGAGGGTCGACCGGACCGCGAGGCGCTGGAGCGACTGACGGAGGGATTGAGGCTGGAGGACGGCATGACCGCGCCGGCGCGCGTCAAGGTGCATCGGTCGTCGCTGCAGGGCAGCCGCCTGAAGATCACGCTCCGCGAGGGCCGCAAGAACCAGGTGAAGCGCATGTTCGCGGCGGTGGGCCACCCGGTCCGCTCGCTGCGCCGCGTTGCCTTCGGGTCGCTGCACCTGGGGCACATGCCCGTCGGCGCGCTGCGCGCCCTCCGCCCGACGGAAGTGGCGGCCTTGCGCGAGGCTGTCGGCCTTGCCTCGCCACGGCGCCAGGCGGAATCATGAAGCTGCCCATGCCGGATCGGCCTCGGCGCCATCCGTGAACTCGGACCCGGACCCCGGGCCCTTGGATCTCACCAAACCACGAGGTACCTTGAGATGCCACGAGACATTGCGTCCCTGCCGGTCTTTGAGAAGGGCGAGATCCGCCCGGCGCCGATCACGCTCTTCGGCTACGAGGGCGGCCTCCAGGCGGAGCTCGCCGCGGGGCTCAGTCGCGACGACCTGCTCGCGATGTATGACTGCATGTTGGCCGTCCGGTTGCTGGAGGAGCGCATTGCAGAGCTGAAATCGGGCCGCTGCAAACTGCTCCCCCGGTGGCGCTTCGTCGGGGCGACCCACCTGTCCATCGGGCAGGAGGCCGTTGCCGTCGGCGCGATTCAGCCGCTGAACCATCACGACCACATCACCTCCACGCACCGGGGCCACGGGCACTCCGTCTCCAAGGGGTTCTTCGCCCTGCGGGAGATGGGGGAGCAGGAGCTGCGCAACTTCGTAGAGGGCACGGGCTACGGGGAGCTCTACGCCGGACCGGAGGAGCCGCCGTGCACGGAGGGGCCGGCGGCCGAGGCGGCGCTGCAGATGCACCTGAATCGAACGATGGCCGAGCTCTTCGGCAAGGAGGCGGGCTACTGCCGGGGTCGCGGCGGGGGTATGCACATCGCCGACTTCAACGTCGGGCACCTGGGCGCCAACGCCATCGTCGGCGGCAGCTATGCCATCGCAACCGGCGCGGCGATGGCCAACCTCTGGAGCGGCGAGGACCGGGTCGTGCTCTGCCTCGTCGGCGACGGGGCCACCAACAACGGCATCGCCCATGAGGCGATGAACATGGCCTGCATGGACCAGATCGAGGCGATGTTTGGCAAGGGACTGCCGATCATCTACCTCGTCGAGAACAACCAGTACGGCATGACCGGGCAGCAGGCGGGCGAGGTGACCGGCATCGACCACCTCTGCCAGCGCGGCGCCGGCTACAACCGGGTCAGCATGCGGGCCGAGGCGGTCAATGGGATGGACCCGCTGGCCGTCCGCGACGCGGTCTCCCGCGCCGTCGCCGCCTGCAAGGCCGGGGAAGGGCCCATCCTGCTCGAGTGCCTCACCTATCGGTACATGGGCCACAGCCTCAGCGACGATGGCACCACCTACCGTAGCGATGCGGAGAAGCAGGCCTGGATCGGCCTGGACCCGACCGCCTCCTTTCCCTGCGCGCTGGTCGACGCCGGCGTGGCCACGCCGGAGGAGCTGGAGGCCCGACGCGCGCAGATGCTTGGGCGCATCGACCAGGCTACGCTCTTCGCCTCCGATGCCGTTGAGCCCGACCCCGCGACGATGTACGAGGGCCTGTACG
>VGFB01001279.1 GCA_016869015.1 Armatimonadota bacterium | reverse complement strand
GGCACGGGCTGCTCCAACAGCTCCAGGCCCACCTCGCGCTTCTCTGCCAGGCGGCACAGGCGAATGGCCTCCTTCACGCTGTACCCCTGGTTGGCGTCCGCACGGATCGAGACCTCAGCGCCGACGGCCTCACGGATCGCGTGGAGCCGGTCGGCGTCCTGGTCGGGGTCGCCCCCGATCTTCGGCTTGAAGGCCCGCACGCCCCGATCCATGAAGGCGAGGCACTGCTGCGCCATGGCGTCCGGAGGCCCGCCGGCGATCTCGATGGCCACGGGCACCCGGGCGGCGTGTCGCCCGCCGATCAGTACGCTGACAGGCACGCCAAGCGCCTTGCCGAGCAGGTCGTGCAGCGCCAGGTCGATCCCGGCCTTGGCAACCGAGTTCCCGCGGAAGTCGATGAGAGACGTCAGGCGCTCGCGGTCGAAGGGGTCTTCCCCCACCAGCTGCGGGCCCAGATAGTCCTCCGCCGCCGCCTGGACTTCCTCCAGAGTCTGCCCGAAGAAGCCGATGTCGACCGTCGACTCACCACTGCCGGTCACACCCGCATCGGTCGCGATGTGCACCAGCAGGTACTCCAGCATCGGCGAGGGGCGCTTGGGCGAGAGTCGGCTGCGCCGACCCCACTCCATCTTGGTGCCGGCGCCCTCGCTCGAGTATGGCGCGGGGGCGATGGGGAGGCGGATGGCCGTCGTCGCGACGTTGGTGATCTTCATCGCGCGACGGACTCCAGCCCGTGAGCGTTCTCCAGGAACGCGACCAGTAACCGGACGGTGGCATCGATGTCATCGGCGTGCGCCAACTGCACCGTCGAGTGCATGTACCGCGTCGGCGGTCCCACCGTAGTGGCCAGGGCGCCGGTCCGGGTGCGCTGGATTGCGGAAGCGTCAGTGCCGCCGCCGATGTTCTTCTGGCACGGGATCCCGTGCTTCTCGCACAGCTCGAAGAGGAAGCGGACAAGCCGCCGGTCGCCGATGGTCAGATTGTCCATCAGGTAGATGCCGGTGCCCTCACCCAGCGCGCAGAGGTTCTGGTGCCTGGGGACGTGGGCGCCCCACGCGAGGCTCCCGTCGATGGCGAGGCCGATGTCGGGCTCGATGGCGAAGGCCGCGGCGGGCATCCCGCGGACGCCCTTCTCCTCCTGCACGGTGCTCACGGCGTACACGTCCACCTTCGTTGGTCCGAGCTGGTTCATCGCTTCCAGCAGGCAGTACGTGCCCAGTCGGTCGTCGAAGTTGCGACCCAGGTAGACCTGCTCGCCGAGCTGGACCAGCTCCTGCGCGAAGGTGATGACATCGCCGATCTCGACGCGCTTGCAGACTTCGTCCTGGGGGAGCGCCACGTCGATCAGCATGTCCCTCATTGCCGGTGGCGTCTCGCCCTCAGTCGGAACGACGACCCCTCTCACCGGTTCGCGCCCGTGGATGATCACCTGCTGCGACACGATCGCCTGTGCGTTGAGTCCGCCCACCGGCTCGAACCGGATGAACCCCTCGCCGTCGATGTGCTTGACCATCATTCCGATCTCGTCGGCGTGTGCGGCCAGCAAGACGCGCAACGGGCGCCGACCTTTGGGTGGCTTGTTGGCCTTCCTCAGCCCGATGACATTGCCCATCCGATCGCGCCGCACCTCATGGCACCGCGGGCGCAGCGCTTCCTCGACGATATCCTGGATCGGGTCCTCAAACCCGGGGATGCCGGGAGTGTTGCAGACGAGTTGGAGCAGTTGGCGGTCCATCGCGCAGTCCTTTGGCGGTGGGATGCGGACCCGGTTAGTCCGGCCGGGCTGGCCGGCAGCGATGTGACGCTCGCATCGTTCACTGCGCCGGAACGGTCTGCAGCAGGCCCTCTTCCCTCATCAGCGCTTCCACGTCGTCGAGTTCCAGCGGGGCCTCGACGGTAAGGTCC
>VGFB01001278.1 GCA_016869015.1 Armatimonadota bacterium | reverse complement strand
GGTCAACACCACCGATCCGGCCTACTACAAGTGGACCCAGTGGATCTTCACGCAGTTGTTCAAGGCGGGGTTGGCCTACAAGAAGGCCGCGCGGGTGAACTGGTGCCCGCTGTGCAAGACGGTGCTGGCCGACGAGCAGACCGAGGGCGGTCTGTGCGAGCGGCACGGCGTGCCGGTCGAGGGGCGGAACCTGGAGCAGTGGTTCCTGCGGATCACTGCGTACGCCCAGCGCCTCCTGGACAACCTGGACTGGATCGACTGGTCGGAGGTCATCAAGACGGCGCAGCGCAACTGGATCGGCCGCTCGGAGGGGGCGGTGCTGCGGTTCGGGGTTGCGGGTCGGGAGGAAACGCTGGATGTCTTCACGACCCGCCCGGACACGGTCTTCGGGGCGACGTACATGGTGCTGGCGCCGGAGCACCCGCTGCTGCCCGAGCTGGTGACCGACGAGCGGCGGGCGGAGGTCGAGGCCTACGCGGCGTGGGCGACCGGCCGCACCGAGCAGGAGCGCATCGAGGGAGCGGGGGAGAAGACGGGCAAGTTCACCGGGGCCTACTGCCTGAACCCGGCGACGGAGGAGCGCATCCCGATCTGGGTCGCGGACTACGTGCTGATCGGCTATGGCAGCGGCGCGATCATGGCGGTGCCCGCCCACGATCAGCGCGACTTCGACTTCGCGAAGACGTTCGATCTCCCCATCGTGCAGGTCGTCACCGCACCCGAGGACTTCAGCGTCGACGCCGCGGCCTGGACGGGCGACGGGCTGAGCATGAACTGCGGCGACTTCAGCGGTCTGGAGACACCCGAGGCGAAGCGGCGGATCACCGAGTGGCTGGCCGGGCCGGGGAAGGCGGAGGTGCAGGTGCAGTTCCGGCTGCGGGACTGGTGTCTGAGCCGGCAGCGGTACTGGGGCCCGCCGGTCCCGGTGGTGCACTGCGAGCGGTGCGGGTACCAGGCGGTGCCCGTCGAGGAGCTGCCCGTGCGCCTGCCGGACATGGAGGACTACCAGCCCGATGATTCGGGCCTGCCGCCGCTGGCGAGGCATCTGGAGTTCGGTCAGGCGACGTGCCCGTCCTGTGGCGGGGAGGCGCGGCGGGAAGTGGATGTGATGGATAACTTCCTGGACAGCGCGTGGTACTTCCTGCGGTATCCGTCCAGCGGCCGGGAAGACATGGCGTGGGATCCCGAGCTGACGGCGAAGTGGATGCCGGTGCGGATGTACATCGGCGGGAAGGAGCACGCCTGCCTGCACCTGCTGTACACGCGGTTCATCACGATGGCCCTGCACGATCTGGGCCTGCTGCCCTGCGAGGAGCCCTTCGCGCGTTTCTTCGCCCACGGCGTGATCACGAAGGACGGCGCGAAGATGAGCAAGTCGCGGGGCAACGTGGTGAACCCGGACGAGTACATCGACAAGTACGGGGCGGACACCTTCCGGGCGTACCTGATGTTCCTGGGGCCCTACGATCAGGGCGGGGACTTCAGCGATGAGGCCATTGCGGGGGTCCGGAGGTTCCTGGATCGCTTCCACCTGCACCTGGAGGGCGGCGTGACGGACGGGCCGCCGAAGGCCGCGTGCGTCAGGGACCTGCACCTGGCGATCCGTCAGGTGACCCAGGACCTGGAGGGGTTCCGCTACAACACGGCCATCGCGGCGTTGATGACGTACCTGAACCGGGCCAGGGAGGAGGACGAGCGCTCGCGGGAGGCGTGGAGCGTCTTCGTGCGGCTGCTCGCGCCGCTCTGCCCGATCATCGCCGAGGAAGCGTGGGAGAGGCTGGGCCTGAGCTACTCGGTGCACGATCAGCCCTGGCCTGAGTTCGACCCGAGGCACCTGGAGACCGAGGACGCGCTGGTGGTCGTGCAGGTGAACGGGAAGCTCCGCGCGCGCCTGACCGTGCCGAAA
>VGFB01001277.1 GCA_016869015.1 Armatimonadota bacterium | reverse complement strand
TCAGGCCTTCCTCATCAGCTGGCAGGGCTCGTATGTCGTGAAGACGTTCCTCGGCACCGTGCCGGTACACGAGGACGGGTCGGCGTACTTCGAGGCCCCCGCGGGGGTGGCGCTGTACCTGGAGGCCCTGGACGCGGAGGGCCGGGAGGTCCAGCGGATGCGGACGATGGTCCAGGCCGCGCCCGGGGCCACGCGCTCCTGCATCGGGTGTCACGAGAACAAGGGCGACGCGCCGCCGGCGGCCGGGTCGATCCCGTTCGCCCTGCGCCAACCTCCGGCGCGACCGGAGCCCGAGGCCTGGGGCAGCGGCCACCTCGATTACTCCACGATGGTCCAGCCTGTCCTCGACCGACACTGCGTGTCTTGCCACGGCGGCGAGGGCGGCATCGAGGGCGGCCTCGACCTGTCGGGCGGCTGGACCTGGGCCTTCAACCTCAGCTACGAGACGCTGCTGAAGCACGACCTGGTCGGCTTCATCCGCTGCAACAACGCCGATGTCTCATCCTCCGACATCCTCCCTCCCCGTACCATCGGCTCGGGAGCGTCGACGCTGGGAGACCTGCTGCTGTCCGGGCATGAGGGACGCCTCCCGACCCTCAGCCGCGCCGAGCGCGATCTGCTGATGGCGTGGATGGACGGCAACAGCAACTACTACGGCACCTGGGACTACACGCCGCACGCCACGTGTGAGTCGATCCTGGTCGCGGGCGACCAGCTGCGGCAGCAGACGAGCGAGTTCGGCTGCACGGCGTGTCATCCGGCCGGCCACATCGGGAGTGACTGGATCAACCTGCAGCATCCGGCCTGGAGCCGGGTCCTGCGTGCGCCCCTCGCGCGGGAGGCCGGGGGCCTGGCGCTGGACTGGTGCCGCCGGCGTCCGGCGCCCGCCGGGCTCCCTCTGATCGACCAGCGGCATCTGCCTCCCGACCGCTTCCATCCCCTCGACCTCCCCCGGCCCGATCGCGGCGGCGAGCCCGCGCCGACGTTCGCCTCCACCGACGATCCGCGCTACCAGGCCCTCCTGCGCACGATCCGGCGCGCCGCCTTCGAGGCGTTGGGCTCCCCCCGCGTCGACATGCCCGGCGCCCAGGCGACGGGCGGCGCCTGCCGCCGGCAGACCGTCGTGCCGCTTCCGCAAACGCCCCCAGCCCTGAACGCGGCGGTGACTGCCGACGGCGCCGTCGAGTTGTCCTGGCGCCCGAGCAGCTCCACCGTGGGGCTGGCCTTCGAGCTGCATCGGGCGGCCACAGCCGACTTCGCTCCGGTCGAGGCGACCCGCATCCTGGAGCACGCGCCGTACCGTTTCATCGACTACGGAGCCGCGGAGGGTCGGGTGTGCTACGCGCTGGTCGCCGTCTCGGGAGAGGGGCGCTCCGCTCCGGCGCGCGCTGCAGTCGAGGTGCCCACGATCCCGCCGCCGCCGGCGCCCGAGGGCCTCACGGCGACGCCGGCGCCGGGAGAGGTCGCGCTGGCCTGGCAGCCGCTGCCGACTCCCGGCCTCCGTTACCGGGTGCTGCGCGCGCGGGAAGGCGAGGAGGGCTTCGTGCCCCTCACCGACGAGTTGCTGCCGGCCGCCGGGTTGAGCGACGGCTCCCCCGAGCCGGGGGTCCGCTATGCGTACCGCGTGCAGGCCATCGACCGTCGGGGTCGCGCGGGCGAGCTCTCTGCGCCGGCCACCGCCGCGCCGTTGCCCGAGACGCGGGAGGCCGTCTTCACGGCGGACTTCGCCTCCGGAGCGAGTGGGCTCGTGCTCAACGACGGTCCCCTCGAGGGCCGCCTGCACGGTGGGGCGCGGGCGGACGCCGGTGTGCTGGACCTGACCTCCGGGGGACACGCCACCTACCCACACCGCCCCGAGTTCGACCTGCGCACCAAGCTCTCGGTCGAGTTCTGGGTCCTCCTGGACG